>CALKNZ010000107.1 GCA_938091995.1 uncultured Luminiphilus sp.
GGCAGCAGCCACCTCCCGGGACGATAAGGTGATGGTTTGAGGCACCAATAAAGGCTGAGTCCTAATGCCACTGTCATCGCGCATGCGCTTCAGACGCTCGTAGGTAATACGCTCGTGTGCGGCATGCATATCCACTAAGACTAGCCCTTCAGCGTTCTCGGAGAGAATGAAAACACCATGCAGCTGCGCCAAGGCAAATCCCAAAGGCGGTACCTCCGACTCGCCGTCCTGCGGGACGGTCTTTTCCATAACCGAGCCGCCGTGGTCACTGCGGTTATACCCAGACGGGGTGTAAAGGCGAGACAAGGCGTCAAGATTAGCCGTGCCTACCTGCACCTCAGGTTGCCAGTGACTTCCAGATGGAGTGGTCAGACCCATTGGCGTCTGTTGCGGCGCCGTTGACCAGCCAAGATCGCCTGAATGATTAGCGACGGTGGTATCTGCAGTCACACCATCACCCGGACGGAGATCGCCCAACGCACGGTGTAAAGTACTGAAAATAAAGCTATGTACCTCCCGACCTTCCCTGAATCGCACTTCATGCTTAGTCGGATGCACATTGACATCGACGACCGCGGGATCGACCTCCAAAAACAGCACGTAGGCGGGATGGCGTCCGTGAAAAAGAACGTCGCGGTAGGCCTGCTTAATCGCATGGGTCACCAGCTTGTCGCGAATCACCCGACCGTTGACGAAAAAATATTGCAAATCGGCTTGGCTACGGGAAAACGTGGGCAGACCGACCCATCCGTGCAGGGAAAACCGGCCCGCCTCTCGAGCCAAGGCCACCGACTGCTCCATAAATGCTGAACCGCACACCGTTGCAATCCGTCGCTCGCGCCCCGCTTGATCGCTGGCACAATTGAGACTGTGCAGCGTTTTTCCGTTGTGCCTCAGTGAAAAAGCAACATCGCTTCGAGCTAAAGCCTGTCGCTTAAACACTTCATCAATATGGCCCAGCTCTGTTTTTTCAGTGCGTAAGAATTTGCGCCGTGCGGGCGTGTTGTAAAAGAGATCGCGGACCTCAAGGCTCGTGCCTCGTGGATGAGGGGCCGGACTCACCGAGACTGTCATATCTCGTCCCTCAGATTGGGCAACCATCCCCGAGGCTCCCTCGTCTGAGGCATTACTCGTTAGCGAAAGTCGTGACACCGAAGCAATCGAAGCGAGAGCCTCACCGCGAAAACCCAGAGTCCCAACCGCCTCAAGATCGTCTATCGAATCAATTTTGGAGGTGGCATGCCGCGCCAACGCTAAAGTTAAATCCTCGGCGGAAATTCCCAAACCGTTGTCTCGTATCCGCATCAACTGAACGCCGCCAGACTCGAGCTCAATATCAATTCGTGTAGCGCCCGCATCGAGACTATTTTCTATGGCTTCTTTAATGACCGAGGCCGGACGCTCCACGACCTCGCCTGCAGCGATCTGATTAGCAAGACGGGTGGCTAATTTATGGATTCGATGTTGTGTCATTAAGCGTCAGGTATCTTTAGAATTTGACCGATACGAATAGTTGAACCGCTCAGCCCATTGGCTGCCTTGAGCGTATCTAGATTCACTTGGTAGCGAAGTGCAATTTCAGAGAGCGTATCTCCACGTGCAATGACATAAACCCGCCCCTCTGACTGAGTACCCCTCTGCCAGGCTAACAGGGTGCCCGCGGGTGGATGTGATGTGAACCACGTTGAAATTCCGTTGTGAATAGCTCGAGCCATCTTGTCCTGATAACTGGACGAATTCAGCCGGTTTGCTTCAGCCGGATTGGAAATAAAACCCGTTTCCACCAATATCGAAGGAATATCCGGGCTTTTTAATACTGCGAATCCAGCTTGCTCGACCTTGGGTTTGTGAAGCTTGGCAAAATCACCTATCTCATCTAACACCCTAGCACCCAAGCTTATACTGGTGTCTAGGGTCGCCGTCATCGACAAATCAGTGAGCACCCCCGCCAACATATCATCTTTGTCAGATAGTCGGACGCCACCCACTAAGTCAGCAGAATTCTCACGATCAGCTAGGTATTGCGCGGCGGTGGACGAAGCGCCTTTGGTTGACAGCGCGTAAACCGAGGCTCCGTTAGCCGAGGCTTGACGAAAAGCATCCGCATGAATCGACACAAATAAATCAGCCTGATATTTTCTCGCCAGGTCTCTTCGCCCGCGCAGGCTCACGTAATAATCGCCGTCGCGTATCATCACAGGCTTTAAACCCGGCGTCTTTTCCAGTCGAGCTTTAAGCTTTTGTGCTATCGCTAGAACCACCTTTTTCTCGTACAGCTTTTTGGGGCCTAAGGCCCCGGGATCTTCCCCGCCATGACCTGCGTCAATCGCCACAATAATATCCCGGCGATCCGCTAACTGATCGACACTCTTAGTTGCCACCGACTCAACGGTGCTAGCGCCTTCGTCAAACATATCCAGTACCAGCCGGTGGCCCGTCCGTTCATTGGACTCTAATGGGAAGCTCTTAGGACGAATTTTACTATTGAGGTCAAAAACAATCCTTAAATCGTTACCTTCCCGCACTCCCGAACGGACCCGAGCAACCGGCGTATTTTCCAAAGGAAGATTAGTGAGGGCATTGATCAAACGGGCATCGGCCATATCAACCACCAGACGTCGTGGGTTGGATAACTCAAATATAGAGTGGGAAATAGGCTCTGACAGATCGAACACGACTCGGGTGTGATCAGGGGCCCGCCACAGCCGCACATCAAGAACATCTGCCCCGTGAACTGGCACAGTGATAGACAAAATAAGACACAGCAGTACCCACGCCCGTATGGCACTGCTATCTTGCTTGTTTCGCCCTGACGCCAATTGCACGCTCACTTTTTAGCCGACATAGTAGCTCTATGTTGCGCTGTTTCAGTAGAGTCCAGACCAAGACTCTCGTTTTAATTTCTTTTTACTATCTTATTAAAGGCCCTGGGCAACTTCGTTAAGTTGCTGACAAACCCATCTACCCGCTTCTGTCCCACCCCTGAGGCGAAGCTGCCTACCGTCGTTAAAGGACGATAAACGCACTAACAAGTCCGCCTGGGGCAGCCAATCACCGCCCCGCTCAGCCCATTCAACCAGTAATATCGCGGGCGCCATCAGGTAGTCATCGAAACCCACGTAGGCTAATTCTTCGGGATCGGCAATCCGGTAAAGATCAAAATGAAAAACCTTAACATCATCGAACTCGTAGGGCTCTACCAAGGTGTAGGTTGGGCTTTTTACACTGCCTACATGCCCCACTGCGCGAAGGAATCCACGGCTCAACGTGGTTTTACCGGCCCCCAGCTCACCGCTTAAATAAATCTTCAAGGGCGGTTTGCAAACCTGAGCCAGGCGCGCGCCAAAAGCGATGGTGCTTTGCTCATCTGGCAACTCAATGGTGAATTCAGTCATCTCTGTCATTGCGCAAGTGTACCGAAGCATTAGCACGACGGGGGAATGTAGGTCTGTCAGAATGCACCAATGAGCCACTACAACTCAAATACCGACACCCTAGCCTCGATCCGATCGCAGTTGGAGCAATGGGCTCAGGAGTTGGGCTTTCAGCAACTGGGCATTGCCGGAGTAGACCTGCACCAACACGAAGGCTACCTGCAAAAATGGCTAGACGCAGGCTATCAGGGAGACATGCACTACATGAACCGGCACGGCCGGAAAAGAACGCGCCCCGATGAACTCATTCCCGGCACCTGCACCGTGTTAACCCTGAGAATGGACTACCTCCCCGAATCTGCCGCTAATCCCGAGGGGCTGTTAGCGCAAAGCGACCGTGCCTACATCTCCCGCTATGCCCTTGGCCGCGACTACCACAAGCTCATTCGGCAACGACTAGCGCGACTCGCAAAACGGATCGAAGTTGAACTCGGATCGGGACAGTATCGCGCCTTCGTCGACAGTGCGCCGGTCCTTGAACGTGCCCTGGCCGAGCAATCGGGAATGGGGTGGATCGCTAAAAATACTATGCTGATCAACGAGCGAGCGGGTTCTTGGTTTTTCCTGGGCGAGATTTACACCGACATACCCTTCACCACCGATGCACCCAAGACCGAGAAACACTGCGGCAGTTGCACAGCCTGCCTGGATATTTGCCCCACTCAGGCCTTCGTGGCGCCTCATATCCTTGATGCTAGAAAGTGCATTTCATACCTGACCATCGAGCACCAGGGTTCTATTGATCTAGAGCTGAGACCTCTCATGGGCAATCGAATTTATGGCTGCGACGATTGCCAGCTGGTGTGTCCGTGGAACAAGTTTGCGCAACCCACCAATGAGCCAGACTTTTCACCGCGTCATAATCTCGACAATGAGGCACTGACTCGCCTTTTTGCTTGGACAGATGAAGAGTTTGACACGCGCATGCAAGGCTCGCCCATTCGCCGCATTGGTCACGAGCGCTGGTTACGCAATATTGCCATCGCTCTTGGGAATGCAACAACCTCACCGGAGGTGATCGCGGCGCTGCAGAGTCGTCTCGACCACTGTTCTCCTTTGGTCAAGGAGCACGTTGTCTGGGCTATTTCACAGCACGTCGATAAGCGCGAGCTATAAAGCTGGGACCTGTAGGAAGTTGTCACGGTAATAGCGCAGCTCTTCTATGGACTCCCTAATATCATCCAGAGCCAAGTGCACATTACGCTTTTGTAAACCGGGCAAATCGGGTCGCCACCGACTGGCTAGAATTTTCAACGAGCTGACATCAAGATTTCGATAATGAAAAAAAGCTTCAAGATCGGGCAAGTGACGCGCCATAAACCGTCGGTCCTGGCAAATTGAATTACCACACATGGGCGAGCTTCCTGCTGGCACCCATTTCTCAAGGAAAGCTAGTGTCTCTCGTGTCGCCCGCTGCTCGTCATATTCACTCGCACACACTCTTTCTACTAGACCGGAAGCGTTGTGGTGGCTGGTATTCCATTCATCCATAGCATCAAGCTCTTCTCGGCTCTGGTGGATCGCAATAACCGGTCCCTCTGCCAGCTCATTCAGATCGCTATCTGTGACGATCGTGGCCATTTCGATAACTCGGTGCTGCTCAGGAATAAGGCCCGTCATTTCCAGGTCAACCCAAATAAGATTTTGTGCGTCTGACATAACACCCTCCCAATTTTTCGCAGTCTATCAGAGGAGCTACTAAGACATTTAAAACTTCACTCACATCAAAGGCCCAGAGGCAGTAGACTGAACTCATGTCCAAACAAAGACTCAGCAAACAGCAGCATCGGCGCATTCAAGCAGCGCAGGAGCGTTATCGAAGCGACAGCGAATTAGGCGGTGAATCAGGGCTGGTCATCGCGCGCTTCGGCAAGCAGGTGCTTATTGAAGCTGAAAATGGTGATCGGAGAACCGCCACACTGCGTCGCCGTGCCGAAGACCCTGTCGCGGGGGATACAGTGGTCTGGACGCCACAAGGTGAGCATGGCGTTATCGAAGCATTGCTGCCCCGTCGGACCGTTATCTCCAGACCCAACAGTCAAGGTGCACTCAGGCCCATAGCGGCCAATATCGATCGCTTGCTCATCGTAATAGCGCCGCAGCCACTCGCCCAAGCCAATTTAATAGACCGTTATTTAGTGGCCGCTGGGCAGGCGGGCATCGCGGCCAGTCTGGTGGTCAACAAAGCTGATTTGTTATCCGAGGAGCCATCCGTCGGTAAACTCGCCGAGACCTACCGAAATTTGGACATTGAGGTACTCACAACCGATCGCCTCAGTGACCCAACGGCTGAAGCCTTGCTGAACATGACGGCGACACAAACCGTGGCACTGGTTGGGCAGTCAGGGGTTGGCAAATCTTCGTTAATCCAGCGGCTGTTGCCCGACTTGGAGATCCGCATCGGCGCTCTGTCTGACGCCGTTGGTCTAGGGCGTCACACCACGACAGCGGCGGCGCTTTATCATCTACCCGGAGGCGGACGCCTAATAGACTCCCCCGGGGTTCGAGAATTTCACCTCAGTCACTTATCCAAAGACGCTATAGCTGCGGGGTTCGTAGAATTCGAACCGCTTCTCGGCTTGTGCCGCTTCAGGGACTGCAGCCACAGCCATGAGGCGCGTTGCGCCATCCTAGAAGCCCATGAGCGCGGGGAAATTAGCACCGCTCGACTCGCCAGTTATCGCCAGATCGTGTCGTCAATGAGTCCATAAATTCTGCGGTATAAACTCCCGTCAGAATCCTATCGAAACAGCAAATCCTAGGCCATTAGCGTGGGGATAGGCGTTAACGCTGTGAGTGAAGGCCGCGGTCGGTCGCTTCCTTTTGCAGAACTGCGCACCGTGCAGAACTGCGCATCATGCACAACTGCGCATCATGCACAACTGCACATCACGTGGAACTCTGCATTACGTGGAACTATGCATCACCGCCGTCTCTCCGCAGATCTTGAAAGAGTAGAAATTCGAAGCGCAATTCGACCTTCCAAGCACCCTCTCTAGAATCGTAGGGTTCATCAACACGCCAGTTGTAGCTGGGTTCAAATTCGATGAACAGATAATCACGGTAGGTTTGACGGCGGAATCTAAGACCGAGTTTGTAGTTGGAGACATACTCGTAAGGCTCTGTCGCTCCCCAAATCTCACCATAGACCATGAGGCCGCGTTCGGTGGGACCGCCGTTTGAACGATCTGCATTCCAAAAGTTGATCCATTGTAGGCTGGTGCTTAATTCCAGACCATCATTCTCGGTCTTGGAACCGTACAATGCACGAGTGTAGCTGCGAAGAATTTGCTGATCACTGATCTGATGATCGAGCAGCAAACGGGATGTGCTGGTGGTTCCCTCTCCGATTTCGTACTGAACGCGTTCAATAAACCGGACACTGTTGCGCTCGCTCAAATCGTGTTGATAGGTGAATTTCACACCCGGCTTTGGCCCATTTGAGCCTACACCCATGGTTAATTTGAAATCCCAGTCAGTCTCCTCATAGCGGTTAACTTTTAGTTCGAGGGCAACTCGAGACTGGGACTCATCTTGCTCGCCATTAATATCGTTGAGGGGGTCATCGCCTTGAAACACTAAATCAAGTCGTTTTGAGATTTGCGGCAGATTAATCTTGCCGCCCAGCCGAAAACGAACATCGTTACCGAGACGTTCATCCCTCTCATTACTGACGCGTAACCGCAGTCGCGAATAGGCCTCGGTATCCCCAGAGTCGCCTCCCCCAAAATAGGCGTCAAACCATTGCGTAAGATCATCGGCCCTCTCAGTGATCAGGCCATGCCCCGCATCCATCCACGAGGTGCCCTGAGACGGCTCGAGCTCAACAGATTCAACGATCTGATCCGATGACCCCGCTTCAACTGATGGCTGGACTTCGATTACTGACTCAGTATTTTCAGTATCTTGAGCTTCCCTGACGGTCGCCTCTGCGGGTAAATCCACGTTTTCCGCCGCGACAGTTTGGGCCCGCAGTGGCAGTGCAACCAGCAGAATAACGAAGCCTAAACACCCAAGCTGGCTGGTGAAAGAAAAGACGATTCGACGTTTATTTTTCTTGTACTGCGTTTTCATAATTTAAATTCAATGAACATAGCGCCACGGACCGTTAGAATAACGCCATCCGACCTTATATAAGTTTATCTTTTTATGAAGTTTTTCGCAGTGCTGCAATCGCTACTTCCACAACACCACCTGTCCCGAGCCGCGGGCTGGCTTGGCCACTTAGAAGGCCCAGGCTGGCTGAAGACGACGCTGATCAAGGCTTTTATGAGCAGCTACGGTATTTCATTGAAAGATGCCGAGATCGAAAATCCCGAGGACTACCCCCATTTCAACGCATTTTTCACCCGCGCCCTGAAAAGCGACGCGCGCCCTCTGGCAAACAGCCGTTTTGTGATGCCGGCCGACGGCGAGCTAAGCCAGAGGGGACCTATAGACGCCGGAGCAATGATCCAAGCTAAAGGACGAACCTATACAGCAACCGCACTACTGGGGGGAGATGCCCTCGCGGCCGAAGCTTTTAATAACGGTAGTTTCGCGACCATTTATTTAGCACCTCGGGATTATCACAGGATTCACATGCCCACTACGGGCACCCTGCGGCGTACTCGCTACGTTCCCGGCGATCTTTTTGCCGTCAACAAAACCACAGCCCGAACCGTCGACCAACTCTTTGCCAGGAATGAGCGCTTGGTGTGCTATTTCGATACTGCCAACGGACCACTGGTACTGGTTCTAGTGGGTGCAATTATCGTCGCCGGTATAGAAACCGTTTGGGGTGGTGTAGAAGCACCGTCTCCAGACACCATTAGAGAAACCTGTTGGAACGACGATAGCGCGCCAACATTTGCTGCCGGTGAGGAAGTGGGTCGATTCTTTTTGGGCTCAACCGTTATTGTACTCACCTCAGAGCAACTCAGCTGGACGGCCGAGGCAGGAGCTGCTGTTAAGGTGAAAACCCCCCTCGCTGATTGAATTTGGCCTTAGAGGTTCTCCTCTGCAAACGCCGCCAATCTGGAACGCAAAATACCCTGAATAAACATGGTTCCTGCATGGGGGTAGTTTTTAACCCGTTCGACGAGGTAAGTCAGCCCTGAAGTGAGGGGAGAAATGTATTTATTGTCGATTTGCGCAAGGTTTCCCAGCACCACAATTTGCGAGTCTGCGCCCACTCGACTAATGATAGATTTCAGCTGAAATTGGGTTAGCCCCTGAGCTTCGTCGATAATGATATAGGCATTATTAAAGGACCGGCCACGCATAAAATTCAAGGATTTAAATTGAATATTGGCGCGTTCTTTCACGTAATCAATACTGCCATTGGCGCACTCATCGGCTCCGTGGAGTATCTCCAAATTATCGTCAAACGCAGCTAGCCAAGGTGCCATTTTCTCCTCTTCGGTTCCCGGTAAAAACCCAATTTCCTCAGCGATCGGGGGTGTTGAGCGAGCAACAATCAGTTTGGAAAATTTTCGCTGCTCAAGAATGGCATGAAGGCCATAGGCTAGAGCGAGCAGGGTTTTACCCGAGCCTGCAGGGCCCGTTAAAACCGTCATATCGATGTCGCTGTCGTCCAATAGGCGCATCGCCATGGCTTGCTCTAGGTTTCTAGGAGCCAAACCCCAAAAACGTTGATTCATGAGATTGTCCCGGCTATCCACACGCAGGTAGACGAACTCATCGTCCATCTTGACCACATAAGCTAAGAATTTGTGATCGTCATAGACAAATTGACAGGGATAGGCGTTAGGCAGCGCGGCGCGCGCAAGTCGGTGCAGGGTGATGTTGTCTTCTCGAATCGTGTCCACCTCTGCAATGGTCGACCAAAAATCACCGCTGAAGTGTTCATAACCCGTCGAGAGTAGATCAATATCGTCCAAGACACGGTCATGCCGATAGTCTTCGACATGGTTAAGCCCAGAGCCCTTAGCCTTAATGCGCATATTAATATCTTTTGTCACCAGACAAATGACAGAATTCGGTTGCTCAGATTGCAGCTTTAGCGCGACATTGATAATGCGATTATCGTTTGCCTGATCCTGAGTGGCATTGAGAAACGGCACTAATCCGTCTTCCTGAATCAGCTGATCGGGGTAAATAGCCAAGGTGCCCAAGGGGCCATTAAAGTTGGAGCCGGGAATTTCGACGCCCGCCTGAGTTGCCCCGGGGCTAGCCCCGCCCACAATCTTCTCAATCATTTGAATGGCAATGCGCGCCTCTCGGCTAACCGTTTTATCCCGTCTGTCCTTAATGTGATCGAGTTCTTCGAGGACGGTCATAGGAATGACCACGTGGTGTTCCATAAACGCCGCTACCGCAGTGGGGTCGTGCAGAAGTACGTTAGTGTCCAGCACATAGGTTTTGCGCCCGGCAAGGACCACAACAGGCGTTTCATCATGGCAAGCAGCAGTATTAGCTTCCATAGGAGGACTCCTCAGCATCAGAAATGTGATCAGGGGTAAAGGTCTTATTTCGAAAAGCGCTGTTGGTAGAGCCCTGCCCGTCGCCAGGCGGTTGCGAAGTCGTCATGAACTGGTTGCTGTGGGAAACCCACCTTGGATCAGCTCTTTTGATCAAACAATATCCGCCCTACTCATTAATTTTCGGCCTGCTCCCAGTAAAGCCCTCGGCGTGCTCACTGTCAACGCAGTCAGTAATTTAATTCGAAGAAGTGCGTCAGACGCTGACAGCAGAGAGAAATTTCGCTAGCATTCATCCCTACTTTGAATTTGGCCGTTAAAGCTGAATTCGTCTTTGCTGACAGCTGCGATACCCGGGGGCTCCAAACGGCCATGCTGAACACTGACGCCATGGCCCAATTGAAGGGTCTGAAACAGCAGATAGAAGCGGAAAAGGAATACGCCGAAGCAACCGTTAAAGGCACCCAAAACCGCTACGGTTTCGCCGTAGTGGGCGACGGTCGGGAAATTTTCATCCCACCTGATGAAATGCTGAAAGTTCTTCCTGGTGACAAAGTTCATATCTGCATTCGCCCTGCCACTCAAAAAGGCAAGAATGGCAAAAAGAAGCAAGATGGACGCACGGTTGCCGATATTGAAAGACTGATCGATACGACGCTGGATCGTTTTACTGGAACCATCGTCGTTAAGGGCAAGGCGGTTTTTGTCGAGCCTGACCTGCAGGATCTTAAACGTTGGCTATTTATCCCACCCCACGCCCGAAACGGCGCTAAGCCCGGAGATAAAGTGGACTGCGCGCTAATGCGCCACCCCATCAAGGATGGCAAGCCCTCAGCGAAAGTACTGACCGTGTTTGGCGCCCCGGGGACCCCTGGGCTGGAGAATCGCTATTGCGCTGCGAGGGCCGGTCTGGCTTGGACTTGGAACGACAAAGATACGGCGGCTTGGGTTAAGTTTGCCCAGGAGCGCACCCCGCTCACCGAGCCAGAACGTGTCGATCTCAGTCACCTAAATTTTGTCTCTATTGACGCTGCGCGAACTCAGGACATCGATGACGCCTTGTACGCCGAGGTTACCAGCGAAGGCTGGGTTTTGTACGTCGCTGTTGCGGACCCTACCGCCTATCTAGATGGGCTTGAGGGTCTTGATGAGACCCTCACGGCCCGGGCAACATCAACGTATTTTCACGGTGACGTCTTACCCATGCTGCCCGAAGCCATTGGTCGAGATTTTTGTGCGCTGGCAGAGGGCGAGGTGCGCCCCTCTCTGGTCTGCAAAATCAATGTCAGCGACGCTGGCAAAGTTGGCAGCTACGAATTTATCCAAGCCAAAGTTCAGTCCAAGGCCAAACTGACCTATGCCGCGGTCGATCGCTATGTCACAGGCCACAACGATCAACTGATTGCCTGGTCAAATCCTCTGGAAGCACTGGTACAAGCCTACCGAGCACTACGTAACCACCGTGAAAATCACGAATTGGTAATGGAGGATCGCACGGAGTATCGATGGCAGCTCGACGACCAGCGTCAAATTGGAAGCATTGAAACCACAGAAAAACTGGCTTCGCAGCACTTGGTAGAGGAGTGCATGATTGCGGCCAACAGAAGCGCCGCACACTTTTTAGCGATGTCAGAAGCAACCGGACCGTTTGTGGTTCATCCAGGATTCCGCAAAGACCGAGCCAGCGAGACACAGGAATTTTTAAAGCGCTACCTTCCGGAGCTCGCCGATGTGGCAACGCACACAGTGGCGGGTTATCAGCAAATATTCACCGCTCTCAATGAGCCGCATACCTTACCTTTACGGGGCATGGTTAACCGACTGCTAACCCGAGCTGTCTTTAGCACGTCCCCCGCAGAGCACATGGGAATGGCGCTCAACGCCTACACCAACTTTACCTCACCGCTGCGTAAATACGTCGATTTTTTAACCCACCGACAAATTAAGTGCGTGCTTGCAAATAAGCCAGCTGACACCGTCACGGATCAGCAACTGCAGCATACAGCTTCAGCTCTAGCCCGCGGCCGAGGCGCCACTCAGGCCGCTGAACGCTGGCTGACCGGCAACTATCTTGACCGATGCAAAGCGGCTGGAGACACTCGCTTTACCGGTGAAATTGTCCATGTCAGCAGCGCGGGATTCACAGTCCGACTCAAGGACTTAGGATTAGAGGGACAGGTTGACCTGCGCAAGGATCCCGAAAAATTTAGCTTCGACAAGTGGACCGCAAGCCTGACCTCATCGACCCGCAAGCTGCAACTGGGACAAACCGTAGAGGTTGAGTACCAAGGCACACCTGATGCTGGTAGCGGCGCCGCACCCCAGTTTGAACTCGCACCCGGGTGTGCGCTCAAAGCGCCCAAGGAATAACTTTTTGCCTCAGACTTCGAGGCAAAGCTTACAATCTGATGACCCTGTTCAGTTCTTAAGGAGCTCACAATGAGCGCATGGTTTTCCATAAAATCTTTGTTTTCTGATCCCGATCAGGTGGGTCAGACAGTAACCGTCAAAGGTTGGTTGCGCAGTAAGCGCGACTCAAAAGCCGGCATTTCATTTCTCGCCATCCATGATGGCACTTGCTTTGATGCCATTCAGGCGGTTGTGCCGAATACACTCGCCAATTACGACCAAGAAGTTTTGCCACTAGCCACAGGCTGCGCGGTTGAAATTACGGGGCAACTCGTGGTCTCAGAGGGCAAGGGCCAGGCCGTAGAAATTCAAGCAACCCTAGTAACGGTTGTGGGTTGGGTCGATGACCCCGAGAGCTACCCCATTGCCAAGAAAAGGCATACCTTTGAATATCTTCGTACGCAGGCTCACCTGCGAACGCGCACCAATACCTTCGGCGCCATAACCCGGGTGCGGCATGTACTCGCCAGAGCCATCCACGAATATTTCAATCAACAAGGCTTTTACTGGGTCAACACACCGATCATCACGGCAAGTGATTGCGAAGGTGCCGGGGAGCTGTTTCGGGTCAGCACACTGGATTACGCCAATTTACCCCGCAACCCCGATGGCAGCGTTGATCACACCCAGGACTTTTTTGGCAGCGAAGCGTTTCTTACCGTCTCAGGTCAGCTCGCTGTCGAATCCCACTGCTTATCGATGTCACGGGTTTACACCTTTGGCCCAACCTTTAGAGCCGAGAACTCCCACACCACCCGACACCTCGCGGAATTTTGGATGGTGGAACCTGAAATCGCCTTTGCTGACCTAGACGACAACGCAGCACTAGCCGAGGGTTTGCTGAGACACATCATTGCTGAAGTTTTGGAACACTGCGCCGATGACATGGCTTTCTTCCAGCAGCGAATCGATAACACGGTTCTGCAACGGCTTCAGGGGATTGTTGATTCAAACTTTGAACGAATGAGCTATTCAGAGGCCATTACCATTCTCGAAAACTGTGGTGAAACCTTTGAGTTCCCCGTGCATTGGGGTATCGATATGGCGTCAGAGCATGAGCGATACCTCGCGGAAAAACACGTAGGGAAACCCATTGTTGTCACCGACTACCCCAGTGATATTAAAGCGTTTTATATGCGCCTTAATGACGATGGTAAGACCGTTGCAGCCATGGATGTGCTGGCCCCCGGTATCGGAGAAATTATTGGTGGCAGTCAGCGAGAAGAGCGCCTGAACGTGTTGGAGGATCGAATGGACAAAGAGGTCCTTGAAGACTTGTGGTGGTACCGGGACCTGCGCCGCTATGGCAGCGTACCCCATGCCGGCTTTGGTTTGGGCTTTGAGCGACTGCTAGCCTATATTACCGGCATGGAAAACGTGCGAGATGTCATTCCTTTTCCGAGAACACCTGGCCGCGCCGACTTCTAATTTACGCCACCTACCCTAGTGACCAAGAAGCGGTTCGGGTAACCCTCTGCTCAATTGATGGCAGACCATGGGTATTAAGCCCTGCTGGCAGCCTTATTGAAGGAAAGGTAGCCCGATGATTGAAGGAAAGGTAGCCCGATGTCATTCAGGCTCGGCGTCGCTTTTTTGCGCCTTTCTCGAGGGTTCGGTAAAGGTCGATGTAAGCCTGAGTAAGTTTGTGGCTGGGTGCCAGATCGATAAGAGGGCGCATTTGGTGATGGGACTCACGCATTTTTACCGAGCTGCTCAGAAAGCTATCGATAACAGGGAAGCCCTCAGATTGCAGCTCCGCCACCAGCTCTCCAGGCAAACGCGCTTGCCCATTAAACTGATTAATCACAATGCCTTCCAACGCCAGCTCCGGATTATGGTCTTCCTGCAGCTCTTCAATATTCAACATCAATTCATACAAACTCTGGCGCGCAAATGAATCGCAATCGAAGGGAACCAACACACGATTAGCCGCGATCAATGCAGACTTAGAATAGAAATTGAAGTTAGGGGGCGTATCGATATAAATGCGGTCGTACTCTGCATCAAGCTTGGTCAGGGCGTCTCGCAGTTTGTAGATCTTGTAGCGCGCCTCAAGCTCTTTCTCTATTTCGGCGAGATAGGGGCTAGAAGGCAACAAAAATAAGTTTTCAAAGGGCGTTTCCCAAACAAAAGAGTCTGGGTTTTTACGCATATTGCGCGAGCCCACCGTTTGCTTAAACAGGCCAGCAACACCCTGAGCCTCGGCCGGATACTGTTCGGCATCAACCGCGCCAATTAAGTAATGGGTTGAATTTCCCTGAACGTCCAGGTCTACCACCAAAGTGCGCAGCCCCTGACTGGCGCTGATTGCCGCCAAATTGCAGGTAATCGATGTCTTACCCACCCCTCCTTTCTGATTAAAAATTACGCGATGCATGGGTACCCCGAGATGATCATCTGAAGCCGTAAGTGTAGACGATCTCTCTCTGTTGATCCTCAAAAGCCTGGGCTAGTGCATGGGTTTAAGGAGCACAGCGGGTTATCCTTGAGCCCTTGAGGAGAGATCACTATGAATACGCCCTGCATTGCCTTGCTGCTTACCGGCAACGAACTTATGTCCGGAGATACGGTAGACAGCAATTCAGCCATGATTGCCACCCAATTGGGAGAGCATGGTCTGGAGATTGGCGAAAAGTGTACCGTAGGCGATGATCCTATATTGCTACAAAGCGCACTGGCACGTCTGTCTGATCAGTACCCTGCGGTCATTGTTAATGGCGGTTTGGGACCGACCCGCGATGACCTCACGAGCGAAGTGATTGCCGCGCTGACCGACGTGGAGCTCACTGAAAACCCCGAAGCCCGCGCCCACGTCGAGGACTGGTGTGCCCAACGACGGATTGCACCCAATCCGGCGAATCTCAAACAAGCCTTTGTGCCGACAGGCTGCGAGCTCATTCATAACCCGCTGGGCAGCGCACTGGGTTTTGCTATTGATATCAATAATTGTCTGGTACTCACAACACCCGGCGTACCGAGTGAGTTAGAGGCAATGCTCCCAGCACTGGTAACGCACCTCAAAGCTCGCGTTGGCGGCGAGGCCCGCCAAATTCTACGACTGCAAACTTTTGGGATTGGCGAATCTTCGGTAGAACAGCGAATCAAACGCATCGCTACGCGCTGGCCCAGTGCCGTCACACTCGGCTTTCGAGCTGGCATGCCCCAACTGGAGCTCAAGCTCAGTGTGCCTAGTATTGAGGATATACCCGCCCAGGAAACCGCTCGCGCCTTGCTCGAAGAAGACTTTGGTGATCATATTCTCGGCGAGAACAGCACTCGCCTGGCTGAGAAATTACAAGCCGTCCTTCGAAATCAGAACAAGACCATGACAACCGCCGAGTCCTGCACCGGCGGTCTGATCGCTTCGATGATGGTACGAGAACCCGGATCATCGGCAGTATTGGGTACCGGCTTTGTCACCTATGCCAATAGAGCCAAACGCGATCAATTGGGGGTCGCCCCAACTACACTCAAAGAATACGGGGCGGTCAGTGAACCGGTGGTGAAAGAAATGTTACTGGGCGCACTCCATCGCTCTGGTGCCGATATTGGCGTGGCCGTATCCGGTATTGCCGGCCCCGGTGGCGGCACCGAGGACAAGCCCGTGGGCACAGTCTGGATAGCTTGGGGAACCCAAGATGACCTGCGGACACACACGACAGTCGTGTCGGGCTCGAGAAGCCTTTTTCAGAATTTGATTGCCGCGGCATGCCTTGACCTTATAAGACGGCACCTAGAAGGGCTGCCACCTCTGCCGCATTACTTCACGCGGCAGGCGTAACGGTAAACGCCCATCCTGCACCTGCTAGCAACAACACGACGGCAGATCACGGTTGCAGGCGCTCAATAGACCAGCCGTGTTCGCCACGGACATAGCGAAAGCGATCATGCAGCCGATGCTCTCCCCCCTGCCAGAATTCTATTTGCTCGGGGACCAACCGATAGCCCCCCCAATGAGGCGGGCGAGGAATAGGGCCCTCAGCAAAACGTTGCTCAGCCGAGTGATACTGGGTAATCAGTGTGTCACGATTCGCGACAGGCCGGCTTTGACTGGAGGCCCAAGCCCCCAATTGACTGGCCCGAGGCCGGCTTGCGAAGTAACGGTCGCTCTCCTCATCGCTAATTTTGGTGATACAACCACTTGCAGAAACCTGCCGATCAAGTTCGTGCCAGGGAAACAGCATAGCGCCGCGGTTATCTTTTGCTAGGGCACGGGCTTTATTGCTTTCGTAATTGGTAAAAAAAACGAACCCACCCTCATTAACCCCCTTTAAAAGCACAATTCTCTGCCACAGATTGCCTGAAGGCTCGAGTGTCGCCAGCGATACCGCTGTGGGGTCTTTTAGCTCGGCTGCGATGGCCTGCGCCTGCCAATTTTCAAACAGTTCAAAGGGGTTATCTGTTAAGTTTTCGCGACGCAATCCGCCCAGTACATAGTTGCGTCGATGTTCCTCGTAGTTCATTTTCCCTACACTCAATCATCTTCGATTCGCTGAGTGTAACCCGCTTAGCCGATAAGGCAGATAGGACTGGTTTTCACCTAAATTACGCGTTAGCGTTTCCACCCCGAATAATGGACTGTAGCCATGTTTGACCGATTTAAAATTGCCGCCCTCAGCACTTTGCTTTTTTTGGGGTCTGCACAAACCCAGTCAGCCGAAGCCGTCTCTAGCGAAGCACCTCTGATCGACTTTCGCAGCCGCTTTGTACCCATGGCGGCAAAGGGCAATATGGTTGTTGGTCCAGAACGGCTCGCCAGTGAAGCCGGGCTCGCTATGCTCAATCAGGGTGGCAACGCCATCGATGCAGCGGTGGCAACAGGGTTTGCCTTGGCCGTAACTTTGCCACGAGCCGGCAATATTGGCGGCGGCGGCTTTATGTTGGTGCATTTGGCGGCTGAGGATCGCAATATCTTTATCGATTACCGTGAGATGGCACCCGCCGCCGCTACGCGAGATATGTTCCTAACCCCCGAGGGTAAGGTCGATAAACGGCGTGCCTACTTTAGTCATCAAGCTTCAGGTGTGCCCGGCACGGTGGCTGGACTCATTCATGCATTAGAGCAATACGGGACCATGCCCCTTGAGAATGTTATTCAGCCTGCGATTGATCTTGCGGCCAATGGCTTCGTCATGGATATCACCTTGCATCAAAACATCAGCGCTCGAGCCGAACGATTGGCCAACGACCCACAAGCAAAGCGTATTTTTCTCCCTGAGAACGGTGAAGCCACGGCTATTGGCAGCCTCTTCAAACAACCCGATCTCGCGGCCACATTGCAGCGAATAGCGGACCAAGGCCGCGACGGTTTCTATGCAGGGCAAACCGCTGAGCTCATTGCCAAGGATATGGCTGCCAACGGCGGACTGATCACAGAAAAAGATCTTGCCAATTACGTTGCGGTGGAGCGAACCCCAGTCACCGGCCAGTTCCATGGTTATGACATTGTATCGGCGCCACCGCCGTCATCAGGCGGCATACATGTTATTCAAATGCTCAACATCCTCGAGCCCTATCCCCTTAAAACCTGGGGCCATAACTCAGCCAAGTATCTCCACCACGTCATCGAAGCAATGAAGCTGGCCTATGCCGATCGCAGTGAGCATTTAGGAGATCCCGAACGTATGGAGGCTCCGATCGATTTTCTGTTAGCCAAAGACTACGCAGCCACCCGCAGAGGGCTGGTAAATTCAGAGGCTGCCACGGCCTCTACTCACATTAGTGCCGGGGTCATGCCCACTCCTGAGAGTCCCGACACCACCCATTATTCAGTGGCCGATAGCGCCGGAAATGTGGTCAGTAACACCTATACGCTGAACTTCAGTTTTGGCTCTCACATCGTCATTCCGGGCACGGGCATTTTAATGAACAACGAGATGGATGATTTCGCGGCTCGACCCGGATTTCCCAATGCTTACGGGCTCGTGCAAGGCGAAAAAAATGCCGTTGCTCCGGGACGCAGACCCCTGTCATCGATGACCCCAACGCTAATCTTTCGCAGCGGCGAGCCCTTTTTAGCCACCGGCAGCCCGGGGGGTTCACTAATCATCACGGCGGTGTTGCAAACCGTATTAAACGCCATGACGTTTGATATGAATATCGCCGAGGCCGCTGCAGCCCCCCGCGTCCACCACCAATGGATGCCAGATCGGGTTTTAATTGAGCCCGGCATCAGTCCTGACACCCTCAATATTTTGGAGGGCATGGGACACAACATCGAGGGAACACGGCGCACTCTTGGGCGTACGAATTCAATTCAGCTAGACGGCCCCTGGCGCTACGGTTACTCAGACTTACGCAGACCGGGAGGTCATGTCGCACGCTAACTCCGGCCCCTAACCTTTTAGCGAGGTCTTATCAGGGTCGGGTTTTCCACCCCTCGGGGAGCCTGACCTTCATGGTTTGCCTAGCCAGGGCGACCAATGCGCCGGTGGAGTCCCAGAGGTCTGCATCCGACTCGACAATAGAGTCGGTTAAGTGCCGCGACCGCATACGCCCCAGTATCGGGCCCGGCGCCGGCTTGGCACGGCACTGCACTGTCAGCTCAATGGTGGGCACCCAACCGAAGGGACCAAATAGCGTAAAGGGCGGAGGCGGCATGATATCGGCGAACATGGTTAAGTCCACGGTATCGCAGGGGCTCTCGTCACGGTGTTGCAACCAGGCCACAAATTCTCCCGTACCCGGAGCAGAGCCCTTTTCAAAGACCTCCTGACCTTGAATAAGCCGCATATCAACACGGTCATGAATCTCTAAATGTTGTGCGCTCATGCCCTCAGTCTCCGAAAAAGCAGGCACAGATGGCGGTTCACTATTTATCCAGCTTTCTCCTTTGAGGCGATGTATGTCGGTATAGGCTGCGGTAGCACGAACTTTCAGCTCACCGTCTTGATACAAGCTTGCAGAGCCAAAACTGGTGCCCCGACCCTCGCGCAAACTTTCAACCTCTATTTCACAAGGCCCCAACTTACAGGGTGCAAGGTAAAACGCGTTAATAGACAGCGGATCGGCATGGGGCAGTGCATCGCGCAGTGAACGCGCAATCACTGACAATACGTAGCCTCCGTTCATGGTGGAGCCAATGCGCCAGCCGCGCTGAAATTCTGACTGCCAGCGACTGTCCGACAAACGACTCACGGCGGTATCGCGCTCAAATTGTCCCAAAACCATACTCTCTGCTAAATTTAAGGGGTGCTCCGACAAAGGCTGTGAAGCGTAAAGCAAGTATACGGATCAAAGATGCGATGCGCTCACCTGATGATTGATTGCGCACTCGAATACGATTGAAGCAGCCCATAACTGAAGAGGCGACGACCATGCTACAGCATGCCAAGCCATCAAAATTCAAAAACCTACTGCTATTCACTGCGTTGATAGCCGGGCCAGGCATGGCGAGCTCGGAGTCGTCAGACGCGCCGGCACCCGCAACCGCTACTCTCGAACCGCTGATACAAGATGCGCCTCAAACGCCTGAAGAACCCTCACCGGACGCAGCCGACCCAACGCCCTCCGCTGCTGAACAAGCCAGTACATCGAATCAGCCCTCAGATGACGAAACTGGAGCCACGATCGAGAAAAATAGCGCAACCGATGAAGCTTCGGCTTTAGTCATCGACATGCGTGGACAGCTCGACAGCACTCCAACGCCGGCGACTGTATTAGCGCCCGAGTCGCAGCTGGTAGAAGAATATCGCGAAGCCATCAGGCAAGCGGAGCTGGCGGGGGGCGCTTATGCACCGGCGCTAACCGAGCATTTGGTTGGCCTGGGCACTACCTTGCAACAGCTCAAGCGCCATGCCGAGGCCGTCGAGGTCTTCAAACGCGGGGTTCAGCTGGCACGCATCAACTCAGGGCTCTATAGCGCTGAACAGCTGACCTTATTGCGAGGTGAAATTTTGAGTCATATGGCCCTGGGCAACTTTACCCTTGTTGATGAGCGACAGCGTTACCTGTATCGCGTGGAGCGCCGCTCACTGACAAGCTCTGCCGAATCCTCCCAGGCTCTGATGCGGCAAGCACAATGGCAGCGGCAAGCTTATCTGCTGGAAATTGGTGATGCCGACACCCAAATGGGACGCTTGATGCTCAGCTGGGACCTCTATCGTATGGCCCTAAACGAAACGATTGATACCTATGGGGATCAGGCGCTGGAACTCAAAATTCCCCTGACAGGCATGATGGAAACCCAATACCTCTTTGCCGGCTATAGGGCTTACACACCCACAACAGGCGCATCAAAGAGCTCAGATGATAATTTGGTGCCCCTGAGCAACGATTCCTACCGTCGCGGCGAGTCTGTACTGAAGGCTATTCTTGAGGTGAATACCATCAATAGGATGGGAGTGGAGCAAAATATTGCGGATACCGTTGCCTTGGGGGATTGGGCCTGGTGGTTTGGCAAGTTTAATCGCGCTCAGGTGTATTACGATGCAGCCATTAGTCGCATCGAAGAAATTCCCGGAGAGGACCTTAGCGAGGAGCTTGCTACATTGTTTAGTCAACCCATCGCCCTGCCTTTGCTCTCGGGCAGCGAACCGCTGCCTCAACACGACACACGAGAAGATGGCACACTGGTGGTCGGCTTTGATATTTCGGCTACCGGCAGAGTCACAAATTTGGAACGACTGCGAGAACCCGAGGTCGAAGAAGAGAAGGCCATACGGCGACTGGTACGCGCGTTAAAAAATACGCGCTTTAGACCCCCGTTCGCCGATGGCATGCCGGTTGCGCAGGAGGGCCTTACCTGGTCTTTTGAACCCGCAGCCTGGCGAGGCGTGGCGCCGGCGAGCATCGCCGGGCCTACCAACGATTCAGAGGAATAAGACAGGCATGATGCAGCGAATAATTTACAAAGGCGTGGGTATTGTTGGGATCATGGCAGCCGTTTTTTTGCTCAGCGGCTGCCCTAGCGCTAGCACTCCCACGAAGCCTACAACACCCTCGCCGCCCACACCGAGCGCTTCTACGCCCCCTTCGAGTAGTTCAAGCTCAAGTTCCAGTTCCAGCTCAAGTTCCAGTTCCAGTTCCAGTTCCAGCTCAAGCTCTAGCAGCAGCCCAAGTTCTAGCAGCAGCTCCAGTAGCAGCTCAAGTTCTAGCCCCAGCTCCAGTAGCAGCTCAAGTTCGAGTCCATCAAGTGCCTCCCAAAGTAGCGCGTCTAGCCAAGGAAGCGCGGCTAATTCAGGAAGCGCGTCTAATTCAGGAAGCGCGTCTAGCACCCAGCCCGGCAGCGATACCTTTCCCCAACCTGCAGGGGACGTAGCCGCTGCAGACGGTGCCTCGACAAACGGTGCCAGCGGGGGCATGGCCGGCGACAGCGCTGGAAGCTCGGCTTCTGAGGGCAGTGCGGCTGACCCGGGTTTCGGAGACATCCCGGGGCAGGAGGCTTTGCCTGACATGCGCGACGTGTTGCCAACCTTTGATGAAAGCTACGGTGATGCATCAGGGTCATCCGAAGGTGAAGGTGAGACTCAGGGGTCGGGAGACGCTTCGGGGACTCGCGAAGGACAAGACAACCCTTCGGGAAGCTCAGGGAGCGATACCTATGGCCAGCGTTCCGGGACTCAGGGCACCCGCGCAGCAGGAGGCATGGAAGGCATGGCAGGCGTCGATGGCAGCCTGACGACAATGGAACAGGTTGCCATACTAGATCGACAACTTGAGCAAAGTACTAGCGATTTCGATGCGCTAATTTTAGAAGAGCAGCAGCGTCAGCGAGAGATGGAGCGGAGCCGCCAAACAACAACCGCAGCACAGCCCGAACCCGCAGGGCCAGGCACATCTGGCCGATCTCCTTATCAAGACGATGTCGCCATGGGTAACGGCGGCGGGATAGGTGGTGGACTGGGAGGTGCCAGCGGTGGTGGCGCCCCACCAGAAAATCCCGCTATTTATAAACCGCCAGTAGATATTCCCGATGGCGCTGACGATGATGTCGTCGCACGCCAGCTTCGTGAGGCGGCGATGCGAGAGCCCGACCCCGAGGTCAGAGAAAGGCTCTGGAATGAATACCGTAAATACAAAGGCATAGAGGTACCCGAGGCATGATTACTCGGATCACGCTGTTGTTTTTAGCGCTCATGCTGACAGGTTGCGTCAACCAAACCGTCAAAAGCACCTCGGTGCCGCCTTTGGCACAGCCCCCCCAACCCATTCCCGATGCACAAGTACTGGATGTAGGGGTCGCAATTCTCGATCCGGGCATTAGTGAACTGCAAGACGATGAACGGGTTTATCCTGAAATTCGTCGTGCTGAAGCCACTTTTATCGCGCGAGAACTGACCACCACCCTAGAGGAAGTAGGCGCATGGGGTGCGGTTCGCGTCGTTCCCGATACCAGTCAATTCACCGATTTACTGGTGACGGGCAAAATATTGCACAGCGATGGGGAGCACTTGGCGATCGCCATCAAGGTAACCGATGCTCGCGGTACGCAATGGATCGACAAGACCTATGAAGGAGTCACCAGCCGCTATGCCTACGAAAATCGAGCAACCGCTGATCGTGACCCCTTCTTGCTGGTTTATCGGCAGATAGCCAACGACATGCTCACCGTGTTTAACCGAACCTCTGCTCGGGATCGCATGGCAATCCGACAAGTCGCCGAGCTGCGCTTTGCACGAACTTTTGCTCAAGATGCCTTTCAAGACTATCTCACTCAGGATGAGGACGGCGTCTATAAAATCCAGCGGCTACCTGCCCAGAATGATCCCATGCTAGAGCGGGTGCGCAATTTACGTCAGCGCAACTATGTTTTCGTCGACACGCTACAAGGTTATTACACAGGTTTCTCAGAGGATATGTATACGCCCTACCAAGAGTGGCGCAAACTGAGTTATGACGAAGTGGTGGCACAACGAGAACTGCAAACGGAAGCCAATCAACGCCTCATCGCAGGCGCTGCAGCAGTCATTGCAGGCATCGCCGCACAAGGCTCAAGCAGTGACTACGCCAACACGGCGGGCGTAGTGGGTATTGCCGGAGGCGCCTACTTATTAAAAAGTGGTCTTGAGAAACGCGCCGAATCCAGCATCCATTCACTGGCCATTGAAGAACTGGGCCAATCTTTATCTGCCGAGATTACTCCCAGAGTTATCGAGCTAGAAGACCGAACAGTCCGGCTCTCTGGTAACGTTGAAGACCAGTATGGTCAATGGCGGGAGCTCATGGCTGATATCTATGCGACTGAAATCGGTGCACTAGACATGCCCAATGCCCAAGCTGAATCTGGGGCACCCGATAACCCTGAAACCGACTGACCACGCCGTTGCCGTTATTATGAGCGATTCCAATGAACAGCCCCTAAAGGCTGCCGATTTCAGCCCTCAGTCGGCCCATGTCGAGGTAGCCAATTCCGGCAATCAGCGACCCAACTGGCTGATACCCGGAGTCATTGGTTTATTCGTAGCAGCCATCGCAGTCTTTGTGATTTTGCCCAACGTTATTTCTACAGCCGATGTCACCACGCCCGTGCCATCGGAAGCGAGTGCACCCTCACAGCAGAGCAGCGCCAACAGCGATGCTCCAGCAGAACAGCGGAGTCCCTTTGCGGAAGCTCAGCAACAAAAATTACGAAAATTGGCACAAGACGCATTGCAGGTCGTACTGGAAGCTCAGGAGGCGCTGCAAGAATTCTCAGTAGAAAGCTGGGCACCTGAAGGCTACGCCGCTGCACTCGTGTTAGCCGAAGCCGGTGACGAGGCCTACCGGGAACGGCTATTTGTCGAAGCCGCTTCGGCGTATCAAGACGCGGCCGCGGCTCTTGCGGTTCTCGAAGACAGTATTCCAGAACGGGCACAACAAGCGCGTTTAAAAACCCTCAACGCCATTGAGGCAGGAGACAGTCTGACGGCGCAAAATCAGTACAACCTGCTCGCCCTGCTGGAACCCGGTGATCCTGAGCTACCCGGTCTGGTCGAGCGCATTGCCCAAGTGCCCCAGGTCGCTGCCGCTTTGGAGACTGCAGCCGACGCTGCTGAGCGAGGTAACACAGGGGCTGCCGTCGAGGGTGCGCTGGCCGCACAGGCCGCAGATCCCCAACACCAACGCGCGGCCAAGCTGTTGACAGAATACAAGGCGGCGGATGCCCTAGCGCGCTTTCGACGAGCCATGAGCCAAGGTTATGCGGCCTTAGATACAGAAAATTTCAAAGACGCCCGAACATTTTTTACCAAAGCGGGTCAAATTCGCCCGGGTGCTGCAGAACCTCAAGCCGCTCTGGTGGAATTAGCCGCCGCTCAGACAGCGGCCAAATTGCGCCAGCTCGCTGACACAGGGAAGTCCCAAGAGTTAGAGGAGGCATGGACGGACGCCGTGGCGACCTATGAGGAAGCGCTAAGTATCGACAACACGCTTATTTATGCTCAGGAGGGTTTAAAACGGGCAGTGCCCCGTGCGGAACTCATGACCGCCCTCACCGACACCCTGGAAGACCCTGAACGGCTAGTCGATACCCGAGCGCTGAAAGCCGCCGAAGCTGTTCTTGCTGACGCTAAGGCTGTCGCATCACCAGGGCCGTTGCTCGACGCAAAAATTGTCGAACTTCAGCAACTATTGCAGTGGGCAAAGACCCCCGTACCCGTGAAATTTATTTCCGATCAACAAACCGACGTCACCCTGTTGCGGGTGAAACGGCTAGGCAGCTTTGCGGCATCTGAACTCACCCTGCGCCCGGGAAGTTATACCGCACTGGGCGTCCGTAACGGTTACAGAGATGTCCGCATCAACTTTAACGTCAAGCCTGACAGTCGCCCAGAAATCGATGTGCGTTGCCTAGAGGCCATCTAAGTAGAAGCCCTATGACTGAAAAAGACGACACGCGCCCTATTACTGCTGGTGGTTTTTCACCCGCTTCAAGTGATAATCCCGAAGCCCTAACCCCTGCAGGCTTTCAGCCTTTGGACCCCGGCAAGCGGTTAGAGCGCCCCCCAATTTGGCCAAAGCTCATCCTAGGGGTAATCGGTCTATTGATCGCAGGCGTGCTATTTTTCTTGCTAACAGCTCGATCCCTCGAAGTGCAAGTCGATGCCATAGGCGAAGCAATGATTGAGGTAGAGGGTATCAATGTGCCCTTGGGTAAACGCTATTTGATTCGCCCGGGGCGCTACCAGATTTCCGTCGCCGTTCCAGGGTACCGAGACTGGCAACAGGACGTCTTGGTTACCGATGCCGACAGCCAGCAACTTGTCGTCACCCCTGCCATCCTGCCTGGGCGCGTTACACTACTCAGCGAACCACCAGGAGCCAGCGTTGCTATAGCCGGACAGGTCATCGGCAGTACACCGCTGCAGGCGCTCAACTTAGAAGCCGGACCCACGCCCCTCAACATAACGCTACCGCGCTATCAACCCCAACAGGAGTTGCTGGAAGTCACCGGGCGAGGGATTGAGCAAACGTTGTCGGTAGCTTTGGCACCTGATTGGGCCAACATTACGGCAATGGCGAAACCCGAAGACGCCGCTGTCTGGATTGATGACGAACCGCGCGGGTCAGCAGGTGAAATAATTGAAGTCTTGAGCGGCAAGCACCGGCTGAGCCTACGTGCACCGGGTTACATCGAAGCTACCATTGACTTAAGCGTTGTCGCTGGGGTCCATCAGGTACTAGAGCCCGTGACCTTGGTTCCCGCTGCGGGTGTACTCGACCTGCAATCGAACCCTACCGCTGCCAATGTCACTGTTGATGGCGAATTTATGGGCCTAACACCGCTGTCGCTCGAACTGACCCCCGCCCGGGAGCATCGGGTACAGGTAAACAAAGTGGGGTACTCACGGAAAAGCTTCAATCTGGCATTAGACAAAGGCGCTATTGCTAAACGCGTCGTCACGCTGGACCCCAAACTCGGGAATATTGCCTTTGAGTTAACTCCCAGCAATGCCGAATTATTTATCAATGGCCGCTCTCAAGGCCGCGGCAACCAAGCTTTAGACTTAGCCGCGGTAGAGCAACGCGTGGAGGTCAGGCTAGAGGGATACGCCAGTCAGCGCTTGCGCGTCACACCTCGAGAAGGTCTGGAGCAGGTGTTGACGGTAGCGCTACTGACCGAAGCAGAGGCGCGAAAAGCGGCGCTAAAACCTGAAATTACATCTGCACTGGGCCAATCCCTGCTATTGATCGACCCTCTGGCGGAACCCATGAACAGCTTTAGCATGGGTGCGTCTCGTCGGGAGCCCGGACGACGCTCCAACGAGGTGCTGCACAATGTGACTCTTGAGCGTGCTTTTTATCTGGCCACCACAGAAACAACAAACGCTCAGTTTCGCCTATTCCTAGAAAGTCATGATAGCGGTCAAATAGAAGGCAACAGCCTCAATCGCGAGCAGCAGCCCGTGGTAAAAATCAGCTGGCAGCAGGCAGCACGGTTTTGCAACTGGCTCAGTATTAAAGAGGGGTTGCCACCCTTTTACCGAGACACCCAAGGTATTATTGACGGCTACAACCCATCCAGTACGGGCTATCGACTGCCCAGTGAGGCTGAATGGTCTTTTGCCGGGAGGGTAGAGGGAGAAAGCTATCGCAAATTTGCTTGGGGCGAAGACTTCCCACCCAACCTACCGGTGGTCAATGTCGCCGACAACACTTCGGCACTGGTGACAGGACGCATCCTCAATGGCTATGCTGATGGCTATATCGTCGCGGCACCCGTGGGGAGTTTTCCGAAAAACCATCGGGGCCTGTTCGACATGGGAGGCAATGTGGCCGAATGGGTTCATGATGTTTACGTCATTCCCTCAGCCAACGCCCAGATCGCGACAGACCCTTTGGGTGCTCTAAAAGGCGATAACTACACCGTGAGAGGTGCGAGTTGGGCTCTGAGTCGATTAGCTGAGCTCAGGTTAACCTTCAGAGATTATGGCGCCTCAGGGCGAGACGACTTAGGATTTAGGATTGCACGCTATGCCGAATAAACCGCAAATCTTCACCTGCCGTCTGGGCCTGGCCACTCTTATGGTGATTGCGCTCAGTCGCTCAATCGCTGCTCAGGAGGCCGTACCGGAAGACCCCTTATCCGCACCCTCGGCCAGCGCTGCGCCATCGTCAACAACTGACACCCAGCCCAGCCAAGGCATGCCAGAACCACCGATCGAGAATGCGGCCACCGCTAAGCCCAGCCTCAAATATGAACCGAGTGAGCGTATTTCTGAAGACAGCTCAGTATCTTTCCCCGTCGATATCTGAAGAGGCTTAACCCAGCATGAATCTGCGCTTAAACAATGAATTTCTCTATCAGATCTTTGCACTACTGCTTGCCGTTATTGTGGTGCATGGCATTTACATTGGTGTCATCAGGCCCACCGCCGATGCTCAGCTCGCAGCTCAAGCGGCCATGCAAGCTGCGGGAGAAGATGTTGTCACACAACGCACCCTCGCCATTGTTATTCGAGACCTAGAACAGGAAGCGTGTTTTATTTTGCTGTTGTGGGCACTTGCCATTATGGGAATGAAAGCCAAACGCACCCGGGACGAGCAAAGCATGTTGGATAAGAACCTCATCGAAGTGCCTACAGGCACGAGCCTGCTACCCCAGGATAGCCGAGAGTACTCGCGACTTCTTGAGGCTCTACCCGAAGACCAGCAAGACTATTTGCTACCCAGGGCACTAATGAATGCCCTGCAGCGATTTGTCACCACCCAGTCGATTCCAGCGGTTTCAGAATCTGTACGAGAACAATGCGATATTGAAGCCGATCGCCTTGATTCTGAGCTTTCGATGGTGCGCTACATTTCTTGGGCCATTCCATCGATAGGCTTTATCGGCACGGTGCGAGGTATTGGCGATGCACTAGGACAAGCTTATAAAGCTGTAGAGGGCGACATTTCAGGGGTCACGGTAAGTCTGGGTGTCGCGTTCAACAGTACTTTTGTGGCGCTAGTGCTCTCCATCATCATTATGTTTGCCCTGCATCAATTACAGCTTTCTCAGGAGCGATTGGTATTGAACACTCAGCGTTATATCGATCGCAAACTGCTGCGTCACCTGGCAGTGCCGCGCCCATGACCGCACTTTTAGATTTACACGACAGTACTCTGCGTCTCTGGCATGCAGATACCTGTCTTGAGTCACCCGGCTATGCCTGGTTTGACGGCAACAACTTTCGCTTTGGCCTTCCGGCCATGCGCACGCAGCGCCGGACACCCCGAGCGGTCAACACCCGTTATTGGTCGCAGCTTAGCACCCAACCCCTCTCCCCACCTTTGGGAAAAGCGCGACACGGGGCAGATCTTGTTCACGCGCATTTACAAACGCTGCACCAACTCGCGAGCCACCCCAAAGCGATGCTGCTTACCGCACCAGGCAGTATGGATCGGGAGGCGCTGTCTTTGCTCCTTGGTATTGTTGAACATCTCCCCTTTGACATTGCGGGGCTCGTCCACAGAAGTGCACTCATTGGTGCAGCCAGTGGCCTAAGTCGGGGACATCATGTGGAGTTGCAGTTACACCAAACTTTAATTACGCCGTTTAGCGTTGAAGACAACTTCGTGAGCGCCGCCGCGAGCCAGGTTATTCCCGGGGAGGGTCTGCTGGCCCTTCAAGATCGCTTAGCTACCGCCATTGCCGGCAGCTTTGTTGCGCAAACGCGCTTTGATCCTTTGCGTAGTGCCGATGCTGAGCAGGCGCTCTACGACGCCCTGCCCGTAGCGTTGGCGACATTGCAAAACCAGACGGAGGCACAAATCGCGATTAGCGGCTACTCCGCGCGTATCACCCGGGACGATTTACGGGGAGTGGGTGCTGCCTATGGCCAAATGCTAGAACCCCTGCTTGGTGCCGATACACCGGCCGTGCTTGAGAACCCCCTGGACTTACTGCCGGGCTTAACACTCTCAGTCCCTCATCAGACCACCAGCGGCGAGGTCATTGCTAAAATCGTTGCCGAGTGTCAATCGGAGCTATTACAAGCTGCCGAACAGCTCGCTTTAAACCGTCGGGTACCCCTTGCTCACACGCCAGCAGCAATACCAGAGACCGCTCCAAAGCCGGCTTTACCAACCGCCACCACGGTACCCACACACGTACTGGTAGGATCTCGGGCTCTGCGGATCGGCGAGACTACCCCGTTAGACCGCGACACCGTGCTACAGCGTACAGACGCTGGAGTCACACTATCGAGCGCCACATCGATCACCGTCTACATTAACAATGAATCTGCTATTGCAGATCAGACACTTCAAGTCGGTGACCGGTTGACTAATGAGGCCGGCTTTAACGGACTGCTTATTGTGGTTGAGGATTGAGCTTTGGCCCGGCGCAAGCGCCAAGCATCGACCTTTAATCTCAGCTTTCTGGATATCATGTCCTGTGGCTTTGGTGCCGTGGTGCTGGTGTTTCTCATTATCGATCACTCGATGGAGGTAGAAACTGAAACCCTGAATGCTGAAGTTTTTTCCGAAATTGATCTTTTAGAGGACGACATTGAACAGGGACAGTTGGGCCTTGTGGCTTTGCGTAACGCCCTATCAAGCGTTGATGTCGACATTGTCGAAGCCCGGGGGCTGGCTACTCGAGTCACCGAAGAGCTCGATCGTTACGAAGCCCTCATCGCCTCTTTAGAGGAGGAAGGCTTTACTGACACAACCGATGTCGAGGCACTCAAAGCCGAAATAAATCGCCTGGAAGACCGAGTTAGCAAACTGCGCGAAGCGGCAAAAGAAGAGGCTGGACAAAGTGCCCGGGACTTCACCGGCGATGGCAACCGACAATACCTTACCGGTTTGAACCTAGGGGGTAATCGCATTGTCATTCTCATCGATGCTTCAGCCAGTATGCTGGCTGATTCTATTGTGAACGTGATTCGCTTGCGCAATATGGATCCTGAGCTACAGCGCTCTGCAGATAAATGGCAGCGCGCCCTCAACACCGTCGACTGGCTAACGTCCCAACTCCCAATTAATTCGCAATACCAAATCATTGCCTTCAATACAGAAGCAAAACCCGTTTTATCCGGCACGGCAGGTAAGTGGCTGGAAGTGGCAGATGCCCCACAGTTAAAAGCAGCCACCGAAGCCCTGCGGGAGCGCCTCCCCACCGGCGGCACTAACTTGCACGGTGCGTTTGATGCGGTGACCACCCTGCCCGGCGGGCCTGACAATATTTTTCTTATCACCGATGGACTGCCCACACAAAGTTACGAGCCACCACGACGCACCACCATTTCAGGTCGCGATCGCCTAGGCCTTTTTCGGAAAGCGGTGCAGCGACTGCCATCAGGCGTGCCCGTCAATATTATTTTGGCGCCTATGGAGGGCGACCCTATGGCCGCTTCTGAATTTTGGCAGCTAGCGCAAGTGAGCGGCGGTTCTTTCATGTCACCTTCGCGAGATTGGCCATGATTCTGATAGAGCGCTACGCGCTATGAAAACACGCCGAGCAACACCGGAATTTTCAATTTCCTTTTTGGATGTCATCTGCTGTGGCTTTGGTGCAGTCATTCTCTTATTGATGATTACCAAAACGGTACAGCCACAAATATTGGAGCGCTCAACCATTGTCGCCGATGGCCGCGTTGCAGACCTCACTGAGCAACTTTTTGAAATTCGCGGCGAGACCACGATTTTAAATCGCGACCTAAAAGCCAAACAGGAACAAATATCTGAATACCGTGAGCGTATCGCCATTCTTCAAGGGGCGCTTGCCAGCACCCGATCACGCTTTGACAGCCTCGAGACGACGAGAAACTCCAACAGCATTATTGAGCAGGAGTTGGCCATAGCTCGACAGCAATTAAGCGAAGAAGAAAAGCGCCTTTTAGGGGTGAATAGCCAGCGAAAAAATCAGTTAATCGGCGGCATACCGGTTGACAGCGAGTACATCATTTTCATTATAGATACCTCGGGGTCCATGTTTTCCTATGCTTGGGACAGGATGCTCATCGAAATGGAGGCCACCCTCAATATTTACCCCGAGGTCAAAGGCATTCAGGTGCTCAACGATATGGGTAACTACCTGTTCTCTCGGTATCGTGGCCAATGGATTCCTGACACCCCGGCTAGGCGCAGCTTAATACTGCGCAATCTCACCAACTGGAATGTTTTCTCCAACAGTTCCCCCGTGGAAGGGATCACTGCCGCCGTGCGCACCTTTTACGATCCCAAGAAAAAGATGTCGATCTACGTTTTTGGTGACGAATTCACCGGGGAGTCCATTAGAAACGTTGTAGAAACCGTCGATCGTTTGAATGCTCAGAATTTTGGCGGCGAACGGCGCGTCAGGATCCATGGCGTAGGCTTTCCCGTACAATTTATTAGACCGCCAGAATTACAGGTTACTGGCGTACGTTTTGCTACACTGATGCGAGAGCTAACCTACAGAAATGGTGGCACGTTTGTTGGACTTAATAACTTCAGGCCCTAATAAATGCCGGCGCTCGTTAAGCGTACTAGCCGCTGTACTGCTGATGACGGCCTGTGGTGCCCGCGAAGTCGTAGTTCAGGGCAATTTTCCAAAACCGCTAATGGACCCGCTACCCCTCACCCTAGGGGTTATTTATACCGATGAGTTTTCACAACACGAAATCTTTGATGAAGCAGCGGGACGCGCTGAATCTGACTGGCTGGTCAAAACTGGGGATGCTCAGGTCCAATTCTGGAATACGCTACTGTCGGGCATGTTCGAGGAGGTCTTACTGATTAAAGATCACAAGACCTTACACGCCCATGAAGACAAGATTGACGCAGTCATTGTCCCAGCTGTTGCCGACCTGCAGTACACCATTCCCCTACATACCAACATTAAAATCTACGAAATTTGGATGAAGTACCGGTTTAGATTAATCGCCTTAGAAGATATTCATGATCACGAAAACGGCGACTTGACCATTAATCCAGACCAATACTTTGCTGACTGGACGCTGACCGCCTACGGAAAAACGCCCACTGCTTTTTTGCAGTCCGACGAGGAGGCCGTCAATCTTGCCGCCGTGGTGGCACTGCGGGATGCTGGCGCCAACTTTGCTACATCCTTTGCCCGGGTCCCTGATGTCGTCGCTTGGATGTCAGAGGGGATGCAGGCCTCACCCCATGAGTCTGACGAAATTCAAGGTGCAGCTCATGACTAGAACAAGACCAACATGGCTGACATTAGCCCTACTGGCCGCCCTTGCTTTGCTTCAAGGCTGCGTGACCGCAACCGTTGACGAGATGACGTTTCTAGAGCCCACCGCAGGTATTGGTGATGCCTCTGTGGTGATCATAGGACGTCGGCATGCCCCAGATTATGAAACCGAATTTGATTTCATTGAATGCATTGGCGACCACATTCGTCGAGGCGATAACTCCATTTCAGTGCTACATGAACTTGAATTTATTAACATGATGTACCCATGGTTTGAACCACGGACCGCGCCGCTACGAACTGACGACATTGAAAAGCTCCTGTCCCAACAGCGCGTTGCCGATCGCTTTGCTGAGCTGAAACTCGAATATATGATCTGGATTGACGGCTCTACGGTAGAGACCAACAGTTCGGGGTCAATGACCTGCGGTGTTGGCCCGGGGGGCGCAGGCTGCTTTGGTTTCGGCACCTGGGGTAATGCGTCTGACTATGAGGCGACCATCTGGGATTTCACCGATGAAACTGAGGTGGGGCGTATTAGCGCCAACACCAGTGGCCAAAGCTATATGCCTGCGGTGGTGGTCCCTATACCCATTATTGCTCCCGTACAGGGCACTGCCTGTGACAGCTTGGGCGACCAGTTGCTCAAATATTTGTCCGCCAAGATGTAAGTCTGACCCATGAAATACTTTATCTACCTTACGCTCATTACCCTATTGACCGCCTGTGGCAGCACCGGGGGTACCTCATCGACTGTCACGGTTGGCGGCCGGCAAATTGATGTCCCTGAAGTTACTGCAGATGAACACCAACGTCTCATCGACACCATAGGCATCTATGACGACCCGGAAGCCGCAGCTTACATTGACGCTATCGGTCAGCGCTTGGTCGCAAATTCCTCCAGACCCAACGACAGCTTTACCTTCACGCTACTCGACTCACCAGATATCAACGCCTTTGCGCTGCCGGGAGGCTTTATTTACATCAACCGCGGCTTGCTGGCTTACCTTGAAACAGAAGCCGAACTCGCGGGTGTTATCGCTCACGAAATTGGCCACATTACAGAAAGCCACCACAGTCGGCGCTCGACCCAACAAACAACAACCACAGTGCTTGCCACAACGGCCTACATTCTTACCGGTAGTGGCGATCTTTACGATGCAGCGCAAATGTACGGCGCCGAAGTCGTCAGCGGCTTTGGTCGTGATATGGAACTCGAGGCTGATGCGGCGGGCGCTGAATTCATGCACCGAGCCGGCTATGACGCCGATGCCTTGCTGTCTGTCATTGGTGTGCTAAAAGACCAGGAAATGTATCGACGTGTTCAGGCCAAAGCCTCGGGCAAGCCCACTGGCACCTATCATGGGTTGTATTCCAGTCACCCCAGAAACGATCTGCGGCTGCAAACCGTCATTAAGACCGCCAATACCCTCGATCTGGCGGATCAGCCCGAAGACCCAGAGAAACCCGGTGTTTTCCGCAATCGTATTGAAGGGCTGGTCTTTGGTGCCAGCGCTCAATCTCAAGCCGAGTCCAATCGGTTTTATCACAACAAGCTGGATTTTACCTTCCGCTACCCAGAAGGCTGGTCGGTAACTCAGGGATCCAGAGATGTCACCGTGACCTCAAAGGATGGTAGCGCCTCAATGGCAATCACCCTGTCCCGCCTAGATGCCGGGGTCACGCCGATTGAATTTTTGACGAGTACGGCGTCAGGAGACTTAAAGGACTCGCGCGAACTGGAGCAATTTGGCCTCAAAGGCGGCACCGCCATAGCAACAGCCGGATCTAATGAGAAACGTTTGGCCGTGCTCGATCACAAGTACCGCTTTCTTTTTGAGGGCACCGGCAGCGACGCCGACGCTCTGGTCATTATTGAAAGCTTCCGACCCCTAGTGGCGAAGGAAAAAGCCAAGGGCCCCAGCCGGACACTGCACTACGTGCAGGTGCCCCGGGGTGCCACCCTGCAAAGCCTCGCTTCAGGGGCGCGCATTCCCGATGCCGAGGACCAATTGCGGCTTATTAACGGCTACTACCCCGTGGGCGAGCCCCGCATTGGCGACTGGATTAAAACGATTCGCTGAGCGAGACTCGTAGCATCACTAGCCGTTAAGAATACGCGATGAAAACTTTTTTACGCTCGACGCTGCTCTTTACCTTGTGCGTGTGGCTGACTAACGTACAAGCCCAAGTCACGGTCTACACAGCGGCTTTAATCCGTACCATGGAGCCCGCATTGCCAGAGGCGACCGCAGTCGCCGTGCAAGAGGGGCGTATTGTTGCGGTGGGTACCCTTGAAGATATGGAGCCTGTCCTGCGACTCCGGGGCGGTCAGGTCGACCGTCGATTTGAGGATCAAGTGATCGTACCCGGGTTCATTGACCCCCACGTACATCCTTCTTTGCCCGCTATTCTGACGCAATTCCCCTTTCTGGCGCCCGATGACTGGTCACTGCCAACCGGCGAGTTTCCAGGGGCGACGACACCCAAGGCCTACAAAGATCGCCTCATGTTGCTGGCGGCTGAACATAATGACCCCGAAACGCCTTTTATCACCTGGGGTTATCATCCTCTCTGGCACGGAGAAGTGTGGCGCGATGAGCTAAATCAATGGTTCGGCGACCAACCCGTCATGATTTGGCATCGATCATTTCACGAAATCATTGGTAACGATGCGGCTTGGGCCATGCTGGGCGTCACCGCAGAGGATGCGGCGCT
>CALKNZ010000108.1 GCA_938091995.1 uncultured Luminiphilus sp.
TCCAGAGCTCGACTATAAGCCGCGACCGCCTCATCTTCTCTATCGGCTTGCGCCAGCGCACTGGCAAGGTTGGTATAAAGCTCGGGAGACTCGGGCGCGTGCTGAGCACCGGCTTGCAGATAATTTACCGCGTCGTCTATATAACCGAGGGTTTTCAGCGATATCCCCATACCATTGAGGGCTACCGTGTTATTAGGATCTGCGTCGAGCACTGATTGAAATAACCCTAGTGCGTGTTCTTGCTCGCCCAGTTGTTGCAATGCTTGAGCAAGCCCCAGTGTGGCGTTGCGATGATCTGGATTTACCAGCAGGATTTTTTCAAAAGCAAGACGGCTCTCGGTGTAACGCTTCAGATCAAGCAGGGCTCTCGCTCGATTAATTTGTGCGGGTAAGTGATGAGGGGCTAACGCTAAAGCCTGATCGTAATAGCCCAAAGCGACCTCAGGCTGATGCCGCCCGCGATAGAGATTGGCTAAATTAGTAACCACGTGGGCTTGAGGCTCTATCGCAATACTCGCCAAAAATGCAGCTTCGGCTGCGTCACTATCGCCCGAACCTTTATGTGCCAACGCCAGCAACTGCCAAAAATCTGCCAGGTCAGCATAGGTCTGTCGCCAAGGCTCAAGAATCGCCAACGCCTGCCGGGGGTTACCCTCCTGCAGGCACTGTGCTGCCTGTTGTAGGGTTTTTTGCGCAGTCAACGTTGCCACCTAATGTCGATAATCAAGGGTTGATCCATTCTTCGCACCAACGCTCACTAATGATTCGACTCCGCCTTCGCGTCTGGACTTTACTCAACACTAAATGATCTATCACGATTGGGCTCAGCTTTAGCACCGTAAAAGACTCGGGAACTGCTTCGGTTATCGCCTGTGCCGTACCCGTACCCAAAGGCAATCCCGGGCTGGGCCAAAAAAACTGCGCTCGCGCCGCATCAGACAATTGCTGCCACACCTGCACACGGAGCGCTACATCTTCGGCTGAAGGGGCTCCCTCTGACACGCAGGTTGCCAATGCGCGGATCCTAAATTGCTCACGAGTCTCGGTAAAGTACCAGGCAACTTCTGCCATGGCGTTCTGAGCAAGCTCAACTATTTTTTCGCTGCGGCTATCGGTAATCACCAAAAGAGCGGCGTCATCGGGTGCAAAACCACGAAACACCACCGTCCGATTTCTAGGGGCGCCCTCCGGCGTCACTGTAGCCATTTGGAAATAACGATAATGCGGATGCCGTCGATTCTTGCGCAAGGCAATTTTCAGCTGCGCAAGTGCTTCGCAAGGGGCAACAGGGGCAGTCTCTTTCATGACAGGAACATACCTTTTCCCAAATAGGCGGGGGAATGACAGACAATCATGGTTATCGCCTTGGGCGACGCCATGCCGCTGACGTGCTAGCTTAACGTCTTAAATGACTGGAATCTTGAATGTTAACAATTAATCCAGAAAACCACCTCGGTATCTTTGCCTTCATTATGGTTTTGGCCGGCGCATCATTCCTGCTGGAGAAGACTCCCCTAGGGCGCCAATTAACGGGAACGGTCATGGTAATTCTTGGGGCTATTGTGGCCGCCAACCTAGGACTGATTCCCCACAGTGCACCGGCCTATGACTTCATATTTACCTTTCTGGTTCCCATGCTTATCCCACTCTTCCTCTTCCAGGCGGACCTGCGCCGATTGTGGCGAGAAGCCTCCAGAACAACCCTTGCCTTTCTGGCGGCCACTATTGGCACCGTCGCTGGCGTTGTTGTAGCCGCCTCACTCATGGACCTCAGTAGTTTAGGTGCAGGGTCGCCGCTGCCAGAGTCCGACCGCGAAGCAGCAATCGTCGGGCTATTTGCCTCTACGTATATTGGCGGCTCAGTGAACTACGCCGCGCTGGGAGAAATGACCGGTTTGAATCAGGATCGTTCATTTTTTTCAGCAGCAACTGCGGCAGACAATCTCTTTAGCGCGGTCTATCTCAGTATCATCGCCGTGTTACCCGGTATCACTAGATTGGCGCGCTTGTTCCCAAAACATGCAACAGCCGATGCTCAAACCGCCACGATACCCGAGGAGACTGCTGCGAAGGTAACGGCTCAATCACTCTGTTTGGCCATTGCTTGTGCTGCAGCACTTGTCGCCATTAGCGATGGGCTGGTGAGCTATTTAGGCGCTACCGGGTATCGATACGTAATACTGACGACACTCACATTGGTCCTGGCAACGGCGGTTCCCGTGATCAGAATCTGGTTGGCAGGGGCATTTGAGCTCGGCGTTGCGCTGTCATTCGCATTTTTTGCCGCTATTGCAGCAGGAGCCAACCTAACGGCAATGGTAAGCGTCGCACCCACACTCATTGTTGTGGTCTCAATACTGCTGTTTGTGCACTTGGCGACATTACTCTTTATCGGGGCAGTGACCCGATTAACCTTACCCGAGCTTTTGACCGCCTCTAACGCGGCCATTCTAGGTGCTACAACAGCACCCGCTATGGCTGCAGCCAAAGGCTGGCGCGATCAGGTAACCCCCGGTGTACTCGTGGGTGTACTGGGTTACGCTTTGGGCACTTTTATTGGGTCTGCACTGTATAACTTTTGGTAATCAAGGAGTCCATCATCGAGACGTCAACTCTCTCTATGCGTCAGCGTTACTTTCAGCTATTTATTTTAATTATTGCCTCGGGCTCCATTTATCCCGTGGTGTACATGCGACAAAATTTCGAAGGCTCAATGCTCGAAACCTATGGCATAACCTTGGAGCAACTTGGTGAGTGCCACTCGCTGCTCGGTCTGATGTTCTTTTTGACTTACCTACCCAGTGGCTGGCTGTCAGATCGCTTTAGCTCTAAGTGGCTTCTGGGGGCCTCTATGGCAGGCACCGGTATATTAGCTTTATGGCTGAGTTCAACACCCAGTTTTGCGCAAATTAAGCTGATTTTTATTGGCTGGGGCATCACGAGTGGCCTGACCCTTTGGGGCGCGCTCATCAAGAGTACCTCTTTGCTCGCCCCCCACGATCAACAGGGTCGCTTTTTCGGCATCCTTGAAAGCGGCAGAGGCATTGTAGAAGCGCTCTTAGCGACAATAGGACTCGCTGTTTTTGCTTATTTACTTGAGTCCGCAAGTACGGCAAAGGATGTGGCGCTCATTGCAGTGGTGCAGTTCTACGGTGCAGCCGCCATTATTCTAGCTCCCCTGGTTGTTTGGGCACTTCACAATCCATCCGAAGAGGCCGTTGAGGCTGTAGATAAGCCGGCCGGTTCCAGCATGCTCAGTGATTTTATTGTGCTTTTTCAAAATCCCCGCATATGGCTTGCAGCGATTACCATCCTAATTGGCTATCAAATGTTTTGGGTAACCTACTCCCTAGCAGGACTTCTCGAGTCCGTATTTGAGCTCAGCGCTGTAACAGTAGGCTCAATTACCTTAGTGCGCCTATGGATGCGGCCCATTGGCGGAGTTTTGGCGGGTTTTGTAGGGGACTATTTTCATGTCGTCAGATTCCTAGCGATACTCATGCTATTTGGAGGTGCAGCGTTAGTCGCCTTGCCGCTACTCTCCTCCACTACCGCAGTTGCTGTGCTATTTCCCATGGTTATGTTGATTGGTGTGCTCTCCTACGGAGTTCGCGGTATTTACTGGGCCACCCTAGACAGCTGTAACGTGTCAACCAGCACCCGCGGACTTGCTGTGGGCATGATTAGCCTGCTTGCCTATACCCCAGACATCTACGTGCCCGCGGTTCAATCCTGGTGTATGAGACATTGGCCCGGCCAAACCGGATACCAGGTGTATTACGCCATTTTTGGGGCAAGTAGCATCATCGGATTTTTGGCCGCATACCGACTATCGGTGCTTGCTCGCAAACCCGCTAGCGGGCTCTAATGAGTGCTGCAGTAAGTCGCGTACAGCAGCCTCACATTATGAAAGTCTTATCGAGCCCCATACCTTAGAGCAGTTGTATTGCACAAATGATCGTAGCAACATAAGGCAAACGAGCAAGAGAGCTAGCGACCCGATGCGTATCGTCATCCACTTACCTATCAAAAATCGAATAGCCCCAACCAGTGAGTGACAACCGTCCGTACAACCCTTATCGCCCTCCTGAAAACAGCTTGATTGACCCACAGTTTGAGCCCTACCTGCGAGAACAACCTCGATTAACCTATGCCTCCAGTGAGCAACCTTGGGTTACTCGGCAGATCACCCGGTCGATCGAACGCGCATTAGGAAGAGCACGACTAGAGAGGCACTATTTTGCGCTAAAGGCACGAGGACTCAGCTCCCAAACATTTTTTCAAGAGGCCTTATTACGCAGTGGCATCAAGCTGCATGCCGACTTTTCTCCGCTGGAGCAGATTGATCGAGGACGTCCCCTACTCTTTTTGGCCAATCATCCTTTTGGCGTTCTCGACGGCCTTGTTATGTGCAACCTTGCACTTAAGGTAGCCAGCGACTTTCGAGTCGTCATTAATTCTCTACTATGCCAAGACCGCGAGCTAGCTCAACACTTTCTGCCCATTGACTTCAGTGGCGGGCGCGCCGCCGAGCGACGAAATGTAAGGACAAAGCAACTCGCCGGCGAGTCTTTGAGCAATGGCATACCCTTGATTTTATTTCCCTCGGGCACCGTCTCTACGGCAAATCGACTCGGTTTTGGTACCGTCAAGGAAAGTACGTGGACGACCTTTGCGGCAAAATTGATCCGCCAACATAACCCAACGGTGGTCCCGGTATTTTTTCACGGTCGCAACAGCCGCTCTTTCCATGTCGCCTCACACATAGCAGAACCTTTGCGTATGGCCATGCTTATGCGAGAGGCTCTGCGGCGATTTAACAGCACGGTGGAACTCGACATTGGCAAACCCGTGGCCCCAGTTGATTACCAGCACCTCACCAGTCGCCAACAGCTAACCGCGTTTTTTTATGACCGGGTACAAGAGGCCGGGCAAGGGACTACTCACCAATCTACTGCCTCAAACTAGAGCAGAGCATCGCCGCCATTAGGGCTTATACACTGGCCCCTGAAGTGCCGAGCAGCGTCACTAGCCAAGAACAGATAGGCCCCCACGATGTCATCAACATCCGCAATCTTGCCCGCGGGAATGTTGGACTTGATCGCGTCTAGAACTTCATCAGGCACATCCTCCAGGATGGGTGTCATGGTTGCACCTGGCGCCACCGCATTGACCGGGATGTTCCGACTACCGACCTCTAGAGCGAGACTGCGGGTAAAAGACAAGATTGCACCCTTGGCGGCGGTATAGTGCGAGAAAGCGGGAGCACCAATGTAGGCAAGCTGAGACGCCGTGTTAATAATGCAGCCCTGCTCCTGAGCGTACATCATTTGTATTGCCGCTTTGCTGCACAAAAAGGTGCCCGTAACGTGCACACCCATCACCCGTTGGAAATCGCTGAGTTCTAGAGTTTCTACCGGGCTAGAGTGCGCAATGCCAGCGTTATTCACGAGAATATCGAGCCGACCGGCTGTATCAGTGATTACTTGAAACATCTGGGCAACCTGCGACTCGTCTGAGACGTCTGCCAGGACCGCTTGCGCCGCTCCGCCCTCAGCCCTGATCTCCGCCACCACCCGCTCAGCAGCGGCCTCCTGAGAATCATTTGGGTAATTGACATAGACCGAGGCGCCGTTGCGTGCAAACGCCGACACCACCGCTGCGCCAATACCCGAACTCGCACCTGTTACCAGAGCAACCTTACCGCTAAGATCAACTGAAATATCTAAAGCCATAACCTATCCTCTTAATAGCACCCCATGACAGCTCATCTGATCACTATCTGAGAAGCCCGCATCCATAAAAGCCTGTAAAACTTTAATAAAGCGACTTGGGTGATCATGCCCGTTTACGTTTGCCCTTTAAATTCACTTGGAGACTAGAGATTGCATGAACTAACACTACCGGCGCAATTTTTTGCTTACCCGTCCATTGAATATCGGGAAAGCGGTCAAAGATGCGCTCGTAAGCAATGTTAAGCTGCATCTGGGCTATGCGGTTACCCAAACATCGATGGACACCATGGCCGAAGGCTAAGTGTTTCTCAACATTGGGGCGGTGCATATCAAACTTCTCCGGCTCTGGAAAAATCTCAGGATCGCGATTTGCTGCGCCATACCACATGATAATTTTTTCATTTTCGGCGATGCGTTGTTTGCCAATTTCTGCCTCTTGTGTGGCCGTCCGACGCATAGTGATTACAGGAGAAACCAATCTCAGCGCCTCGTGAGTCATTTTTGGAATTAAGCTAGGGTCATCAATAATCATCTGACGCTGGTCAGGAAACTCTGTCATCAACCGCATCGTGCCCGACAGTGAATTACGGGTCGTGTCGTTTCCTGCAAAAATAATCAGCAGCCAAGAGCCATCTAGATACTCCTGGGAAAGCGGTTCCCCATCAATTTCGGCATGAGCAATGAGGGTTAATAAATCTTCTCGTGGGTGTCGCCTGCGATCTTCCATGACCGTCTTCCCATACTCGAACATTTCCCGGAGCACTGCATTGAATCTAAACGGTAAGGTTGGCTCCGATAAAAAGGCCTGCAGCGGGTTGGTAAGGTATTGGGCGGCGGACTCCAAGTAATGCATCCATTTAATTACTCTAGGACGATCAGACTCGTCGATGCCGAGCATCTCACAGAGGGTATACATGGGTAGTTCATGGGAGAAAATTTTTGCAAAGTCGACGACGGGGCCACGCCGTTCCATGTCATCTAAAAGCTCATCGACCTTTTGAGCCACTCGCTCCTTGAGGGTCTCCACATACTTGGGGAAAAAAAATGGCGCATGCTGGGTTCGTAGATTAATGTGCACCGCCGCATCGAGATTGATCAAACTGTTAAGCGAGGCGTCGATCAATTGTCGCGGTTTCCATTCGCTGCGATCCGGCATCGCAAGGTGCATAGAGCCGCGCTGCGATGAAAAGATATCTGGGGCCAGCTCAACTTGCTTAATATCGTGATAGCGCGTGATCGACCAAAATCCAGACATACCCTTACGCATAGATGCTGACCACATAACAGGCGCTTGCTCACGCATATCACGAAATAGGCCAAAAGGCTGGCCTTTGGTCCATGAAGAGGGGTTATCTAACTGAAACCCACCTAGGGTGGGATAGACGGCAGGGAATTTTGGAAGGCTTTTTCCAGTATCGACCACAACCTGATCGCTAACGTTTTGCATACAGTAAACATATAAAATAAAGGGAACATAGGGATACTTGTTTTCACGAGCCCCCGCAACCCCCTTGTCGCTGAAGTAGGCAACACGTTAAACAAAAATGAGACACGACGTGGGGCCAGTTTTAGCGCAGTGGCCGTTCCGTATTTTTATTTTTCAAAGACAATGCTGCGGAAGTTCGCCAAGGAGCTAAACGTCGCTCGCCCACCAATAAGAAATTCAACTGACTTATCAAAAACCATACGAGCAACAAAAATCCGGTATCAGAGACGAGATCAAGCGCCCAGGATCGCTCAGTATGGCGCACATCATCAGGGGGCAGATATTGCAGATCAAAGCCATGAGTCAATGAATACAAAAGGGGTAAAAATTTTAAAACTGCCGCCATTAAGAGTGCAAAATTTACCCATGCCAAAACATGGCTGCACGCCCGTCTGAATTGCTTTCTCGTCACCGATTTGTCGCGGTCACTAGTAACCACGCTCGGAACACATAGCGTCTACCATAGGCTCACCCAGCAGAAATAGCTCAAGATTGCGAGCAAAGACCTCGGGGATCGCCTGCGCAGGTGTTGGGGCTGCCGTGTGAGAGGTAATGAACAAGCCAGGCACCTGCCACAACTCATGGCTGTCAGGGAGGGGCTCCTCTGTAAAGACGTCTAGCACGGCGTAACGCAGGGTCTCGTCCCGCAGTGCCTTGATCAAATCAACATCCACAACGGCATTGCCCCGTCCAGCGTTGATCAAGATAGCGCCAGAGTTCATACACGTTAAAAGCGCCGTATCGATAATGCCATCGGTCTCGGGTGTACCGGGTAATAGGCACACTAAATAATCAAGTCCATCTGCAAATTCCAATCGGTTGTCGCTGGAATAACAAGTCACAAAGCCCGGTACACTTTGCCCTCCAGAATTCAGCCCAATGACTTCTAAACCAAATTGGGCCGCGTGTGTTGCGACCACACTCCCTATTGTTCCAGTGCCCATGATACCGAGCCGCTTGCCTGATACCCCGGCCTCAACCTCAGGTATCCAGTGCTTAGTGTTAGCGCGTGTAATGATGTTACGTTCCAAGGCCAGCAGCCATCCCAGGACAAACTCACTCATGGCCTGCCCGAAAACCCCTTTTAGCGGGGTAACCTGAACATTTTGGGGCACGGATCCCATTAATGCATCAACCCCTGCCCAGGTACTCTGAACCCATTGCAGCTGCGGACAATCCGTAATAAGCGGTGCCAAATCGGGAGGAGCACCCACCAGCACACGTACCGAAGAAGTATCAATAAGTTGACCCGGTTCGACGACTGCCACCGTCATTGCCCGCTTACCTGCGGCGACAACGGCGTCAATCCATGAGTCAGATGGCCCACCAACGACCAGTAATTCCATCGCCATGCCCTGTGCCTGTGCCTCGTTTAATTTGATCTGCCATCATCTGATTCAGCCTTGAGCCATCAGTGCGCAGTCGTTCATCAGAAAGGTTACAGCAGCGCAAGCATACGCACTATGCCCTCCGGGGTATCGATAACTTATCTCAAATTTCTGCAGGCCAATCCTGCCAGCTGTGCAGCCGGACCTTCCAGGCGCCGCTACTGTCGCGGGTCACCACATCAATGTAATGCGCGCTGGTTTTAGCCCTAGCGATGGCGCCGGGGGGTAAGTCGGCCGTTGAGTCTATATGGTCATGGCGATAAATCGTGTAGTCGTATTCGACTAAAGCTGCGCTGCCAAGAAACGTTACGGAAGGTGCATTATCAATCTGTATCTCATAACTCGCCGACTCGAAAACGGGCTCCAAAAACACCGCATACTTATCGCGGCCATCAAGCCCCTGGGCACCCGGCGGCCGCAGGCTAATATCGGCATGGAGAACCGCGACATAGCCGTCGATATTTGCATTCTCTACAGCATCTCTCCAACCCTGGTAAAGACCCAAAATTTCTGTCGTATCCGTCTCATTCTGACTCGAAGCCGTGATCGCCAAGAGAGACATCAAAACCGTTAAAAATATAGCCGTGAGTGCGCGCATAAAAATTTACCTGTTTTTATATTTAGGACACTATAAACCCAATCAGATTTAACGTTGTCTCTTTGAAACCCAGTGAATACGTGGTGTTAACGTAACGTTACCGAGTTTAAGTTACCCACCGCCAATGCGGGAGTCCATCGCGTGCCCATCACAGGTCTGAGAAGTTAGACCTCTGTAGGCATGGGTTTAGTTTATGAGCACTATCACCAGCACAAGAATTACTACTTTACAGAACATGCCGCGTGAAAAACCAGATGGACGTCTCTCATATCAACTGTCTGACCGCTGCATAGCGTATAAAATGCAAAAATTGGGGAAGGGGCTGCCCTGAGTTTAAAATGGGGTCATACTCAACCCAATCGCTAATTTTATAGCCGTTTCAAGATCGATAAGACTGGATAAATAAGAGACGTTAAAGTCATGAATTACCCAAAAAACTTTTTTGAGGCCATCAAATCAACTGCAGGCACGCGACCTCGGCCTTGGATTTATAGGTTACTGAAAGAGTCGGCATTTATCCTGCCAGCTACGGTTGCTCTGGCAGGCTGCTCCAATATGTTTAATGAGGCTGCTCCCGAAAAAACATCGACTGAACTGGTTTGGAACGTACATTGCGAGACCGCGAGCTCCCATCGTCCAACTCCAGAAAAACTCAGTAAGGGCGTAAAAAAACCAGTTTGGCTCGTAGGGCTTGATAGCAATAACCAGCCTTTTGAACTTAGTGGAGATCTGGAGGATGGGTTCTTACACCTAGGGCCGACCCAGCCCACCGAAGAGATGCTGCGCATGGGCTGTATCCGCGCCCTAAATATGGCGTCTCGCGATAAAGCCAACGAAATCGCACGGATCATGGCTTTTCGACCCCAAGAGAAAATCAATGTAGCGATTCAATATCCTGAAAAACAGGGCGATAGTATTTCTCGTCTGATTATCTTTGGGGACAGCCTTTCAGATACAGGAATCATGAAAGCCCGGCTGCACGTCTTTCCCACAGCACCCTACTGGATTGGTCGATTTTCCAACGGTCCGACCTGGCCTGACTATATTGGGCCGCTGAGCTATTTAGCCATTGGCAACCACTCAGTGGGGGGAGCCTCGGTAACAGGTAAAGCAACCATCCCTAAGGTCACACTGAAGCAGCGGATTATGGATGGCGGTCAATTTTTTGTGAGTGGCACAACAGAGCAGCAAATTGAGGTGTTCAAAGCGTCATACATGACCGGAGACCAGATTTCTCAACCCGACAAGACTGCCGTCATGATCTGGGGCGGCGCCAATGATTACATTGCAAAAGAACCTTTCAGTGGCGCCATCGAAACATTGCTTGACAGAGTTGACTCTCCCGAGGGGTATCCAAAAGTTGTTCCAACAGTCATCGATACCTT
>CALKNZ010000109.1 GCA_938091995.1 uncultured Luminiphilus sp.
GTCAGCCTTAAATGAGGTGGCCTTTAGACGTTATTTTCCTGCCAGCTGGTTTTCCAGTCTTGGTTCGTGGATGTTGCGCTTTTTACTGGGCTGGAGTGCTTGGGAACTCACCGCGTCTGCAAGTTGGGTCGGTATAACCGCGGCTTTAATGCTGGCCCCTGCGCTACTGTTATCGCCTTGGTTCGGTATTGTGTCAGACCGAATTAATCCACGTCATGGATTAGTCGTTTCCATGCTTGTGCACGGACTCATTGCTCTGGGTGGCGCTGTGGCGCTTTGGGCAGGTGCTTTTGGAACCCCAATATTATTGTTCTTAGCGTTGGCCATGGGCGTTGTGACATCGGGTCACAGTCCCATGCGACTCGCTCTCATACCACTTTTAGTTGAGCGGGCGGCCTTGCCCAGTGCTGTAGGACTGTCTGCTACAACCTTCAATGTTGCTCGTATTCTTGGGCCCGCCCTAGGAGCGGCTATTATCGCTGGTTCGGGTCCGGTGCTGGCCTTTATGCTGGCAAGCATCATGTTCGCCATTGCGGCAGCTATCTTGCTCCAACTTCATGGTATCGGCGTTCGTGAGCCACGGCCCAGAGAGCCCTTTGTGCAGCAATTTACCGCGGGTATTCGTTATGTGCGCACGGAGCCTGCTATTCAACTGATTTTTGCATTTACGGTTCTCAACGGCGTGTTGGGTAGAACGGTTGTGGAGCTCTTGCCCGCATTTGCAGGGGGATTTTTGGGGGGCGGCTCGAAAGAACTGGCTACGCTGACAGCGAGCGCAGGCTTTGGCTCTATCGTTGGCGGCCTGTTTTTGACACGCCAACAGGCTGATATTCCGCGTTTGCTCAATCTGGTGGCATTGGCTATCGCTGGTGCTACCTTGTTGATGTTGTGTTTGTTTCTGGGCTCCGATGTATATCGGTTGGGTGCATTGATCTTTGCTTTGAGCCTAGTCACGACAATTGCCGGTACCGGGTGTCAAACGATTATTCAGCTATGCCTCATCGAGAGTTATCGGGGTAGGGTATTAAGCTTGTGGACGCTGCTTGCAATGGGAGCGCCAGCACTGGGGTCTGCTTCTCTAGGTGTGCTCACCGATATTTTTGGCTATACCGCTGTTTTTACTGCAACGGCCGTTGCGGGCGGGTTGATGCTGTTATTACTGTACTCGCGTCGCGCTAGCTTATCGGAGTGATGCCTTGTTATGAGATTCTCGAGAGCCTTGCTGACTCGCCGCTAGGTCCTTGGGCCAGCAGCACAACAAGCTGATCCAATATGTCCCAAGGGTTACCTTTTTCAAAGCCTTTAGCCGTCGCATCGGCTTGAAAAGCCAGCTTTTGAAGCCTCGCAATCCCCATGGCGTTCTGACGCTCTGCGGCACCTTGGACAAGAGCCATGCGACTGCGCCAAACACCTCGTTGATTCATAGCCCGAGACAGCGCCTGGCCTTTAGCGCAGTCGTTGTGCAGGAGGGCGAGCAGAGTAATGTCTCGGTTAAGGACCCACAGTATTGCCGGTGGCTGGGTAGACTCGGCTTCCAAGCCGCGCAATGTTCGTAGTGCCGCAACCGCATCACCACTTAACGCAGTATCAGCTAGACCGAAGGTGCTATACCGAGCGTTAGCAAGAACGCTGCTCAACACGGTGTGGACGGTGACATGCTCTGAAGTGGTGAGGAGTTTGAGTTTGTCCACTTCTTGAACCGCTGCCAGCAAATTCCCCTCAACGCGTTCGGCAAGCAGCTGCACGGCATCGCGATCTGCGCGCAGTCCAGCCTTGCTAAGCCGCTGCTGTAAAAAACCGGGAAGCTCGCGGCGTCCTATTGGCCAGATTTGTACCGCCAGTCCATCTTGATCGATTCGCGTAAACCATTTGGCACGCTGGGATTGCTTGTCAACTTTACCTGCAATAACCAAAAGAACATCTTCGGTATCGAGATTGAGATATTCCTGAAGTGCTTTGCTGCCCTCTGTTCCGGGTTTTCCTGATGGCAATCTAATTTCAATAAGCTTGCGATCAGCAAATAGAGACAGAGCTCCCGCACTTTGCAGTAACTGTTGCCAGTCACCGGCTCCTGAAATCTCGATAATCTCGCGTTCAGTGCAGCCGGCAGCTCTGGCCGCAGCCCGCACGGTATCGGCACATTCTTCAACGATTAGCGTTTCGTCACCGAATACCAGGTAGCAGCGCTGCAACGCGCGATTGAGATTCTGTGCAAGTTGCTCGGGCTTGATCGGCATTTATTTGCCGCGGCTGTGAGTGATGCGTCGAATAATTTGTGCCGCGAGATCTTGCCGCATTTCTTCGCGCAGTAGTCGAAGTTCTTCTGTTTTTCCCACCACGTTCAGCGGGTCGTCGAGAAACTGACGCATTATCTGAGCATCGGTCTCCATAATGACTTCGGTAGCGCCTTGGTTTAAAGCCCAGCGGGTCGTCATGGTGAGCTCTACTTCTGCGGCTCGCGCTTGGGCTGTTAAAGACAGATTACGCTGTTGGAAGCGCTCCACGCCAAGTCGCAGCACCAGGCCCTCCTTGGTTTCCTCGCTAAGCACAGCGCCCTGAAGGCGAAGCTGCTCACGTAAAGCTGTGGTCAGTTCGCCTCGAGGTTGACTGCTGATTAACATGATTTCAGTGCCGCTGAGCGATGCCGAGTCTGAAGCCCCTGCGGTTCCTTTAAGCTGAAATCCACAGCCCACCAGTAGGAGGGTCAGTACAAGGAGTGCGCCAGGTACACCAATTTTAGGCATCTTCATAGTTTGTACCTTCGTGACGGTGGCCATCAGTTAGCGACAACATTGACCAGTTTCCCTGGTACGACAATAACTTTGCGTACGGTTTTATCCTCAATAAAGCGCATGACGTTCGCGTCTGCCAGGGCTTTTGCTTCTAATGTTTCTTTATCCGCATCTACCGCCACGCTGAGCTTGGCTCGTACTTTGCCATTAACCTGAACAACAATCTCTAATTCATCTCTGCTCAGCGCAGCTGCATCAACCAGCGGCCATCGAGCCAAAATAATATCCTCGCCACATAGCTCTCGCCAGAGATATTCGGTGGCATGAGGCACGATGGGACAAAGTAGCAGCACAGCGGCTTTTAGCGCTTCCCTTTCTACCGCCAAGCCATTGGTAGAGCTGGTATCTAGCTTGCTGATCTCGTTACACAGCTCCATAACAGCGGCGATCGCCGTGTTGAAAGTCTGCCGACGGCCGTAATCATCATCGACTTTGCCGATCGTTTCATGAGTTTTTCGGCGGAGGTCCTTCTGTGCTTTATTGAGCTCGCCGATCTCTATATCGGATACCGGTCCCCGGCTAATATGTTCAGAGACCAGCCGCCAGAGGCGTCTCAAAAAGCGGTTGGCACCTTCGACGCCCGAGTCAGACCACTCTAGGCTTTGTTCTGGGGGGGCGGCGAACATGCTGAATAATCGAACGGTATCGGCACCATAACGATCTATGAGTTCTTGTGGATCTACGGTGTTGCCCCGGGACTTCGACATTTTGCTGCCATCTTTGAGAACCATGCCTTGAGTGAGCAGCCGCTGAAACGGTTCATCAGAGGTTACCAAACCCTCGTCGCGCAACAGTTTATGAAAAAATCGCGCATATAAGAGGTGCAGAATGGCATGCTCAATACCGCCTACATATTGATCTACTTCGAGCCAGTAATTGGCTTCTTCATCGAGCATGGCATCGTCGTTACCGGCTGAGGCATAGCGCGCGTAGTACCAAGATGATTCCATGAAGGTGTCAAACGTATCTGTCTCTCGTTCTGCGGGTTGGCCGCAACTTGGGCATTTTGTTTGGGTAAAACTGTCCAAGTCAGTCAGGGGAGAGCCGACACCTTTCAACGCCACGTCAGTGGGGAGTACGACAGGGAGGTCATCAGCGGGGACAGGCACTGCACCACAAGTTTGGCAATTGATAACCGGTATAGGTGCGCCCCAATAACGCTGCCGGGATACGCCCCAGTCGCGCAGACGGAAATTAATCGTACTTTCTCCGAGATCCCGCTCAGAAAGTGCATCTACAATGGCGGCGAATGCCTCGGTGAAATTAAGACCGTCAAACTCTCCAGAGTTAATCAGACGACCTTTTTCAGTGTAGGCAGCACGCGAAATATCTGCTGGCAGCTCCTCGGTACCGTCAATGACCTGAGCAATAGGAAGGCCATATTTATCTGCAAATTCCCAGTCTCGTTGGTCGTGACCGGGGACCGACATGACAGCGCCAGATCCATAGCCCATCAAGACGAAATTGGCGACCCATAAGGGTAGGGGTTGACCAGTCAGAGGATGTGACACGGTCAATCCAGTATCCATGCCTTGCTTTTCCAGGGTGGCCATTTCGGCTTCAGCCACTTTGATGTGGCCGAGCTCTTCAATAAAGGTAGCTAATTCAGGATTGTTGGTAGCGGCTTCGATGGCGAGTGGGTGTTGCGGTGCTACGGCAAGGTAGGTGACCCCCATGAGCGTATCCGGCCTGGTGGTGTAGACCTCGACGGCTTCATTGTCGCCGCGTGGAAATCTTACGGTAGCGCCCTCGGAACGTCCGATCCAATTGCGTTGCATGGCCACAACTTGTTCGGGCCACTGGTCTAGAGTATCCAAGTCATCAAGAAGCTCTTGAGCATAAGCTGTAATACGAATGAACCACTGGCTGATCGCTTTGCGCTCTACCGGGTTGTCACAGCGCCAACACTTGCCATCCACAACTTGCTCATTGGCAAGAACGGTCTGGTCAGTTTCACACCAATTGACGGCGGCCTCCTTTTTATAAGCTAAATTGCGCTCAAGGAGTCGTGTGAAAAACCACTGTTCCCAGCGGTAGTAATCTGGCTGGCAGGTCGTGACCTCTCGGCTCCAGTCATACGCGAATCCTAATCTGGAGAGTTGGCTGCGCATCTCGGCGATGTTATTCAGGGTCCAGTCAGCTGGGGGCACCTGGTTGGCGATGGCCGCATTTTCGGCGGGTAGGCCAAAAGCATCCCAGCCCATGGGTTGCAGTACATTTTTTCCTTGCATGCGCTGATATCGGGCGATGACGTCCGCTATGGTGTAGTTGCGCACATGCCCCATATGCAGCTTGCCGCTGGGGTATGGAAACATCGCTAAGCAATAAAACTTCTCTCGCGAGCTGTCTGGTGATGCTTTGTAAGTGTTTTCGTTAGCCCATCGCGTCTGGGCATCGAGCTCAATTTGCTCGGGACTGTATTCCTGCTTCATAGGGGCTCTGTCTACTTGCCCCATCGTGTGATTGGGGACATAGGGTCTAAAAATTTAAGTGTACCAGTCTGAGGGAGAGCTGGGGGTAGTCAACCTCGTCTGCGATAGCCTGCTGCAAGAATTAATAACCCACAAAAAATAAGAGTGGGTGTGCTTCCCAGCAACATGATAGGCGTTGAGCCTGTTTTTGGCTGTACCTCACCGGTAATGAGGGCTTCTTCAAATTGCGGAGTCGTCACTAATAATTCGCCTTGGTCATCGATAATTGCCGACACGCCATTATTGGTGCCTCTAAGAAGTGGCCTGCCTGTTTCAAGCGCGCGAAAGCGCGCCATTTGCAGGTGTTGTAAGGGTCCCATCGAGCGACCAAACCAACTGTCATTACTCACGGTGATAAGTAGTTCTGCAGTGCCTGCACCGGTCCAAACAAAATCCGGATAGACCACTTCGTAACAAATAAAAGACGCTATCTTTAAGGGGCCAGCCGATAGGATTGGAGGCACATTAGGGCCGGGGATGAAGTTGGACATGGGTAGGTCAAAAAATTGGATTAAACCGCGTAAGCTCGCCTCAAAGGGCACGTACTCTCCAAAAGGCACCAGCTTTTGCTTGCGGTATTCGCCCGTCCCCAAACCCATGGCAATAATGCTGTTGTAGCTTCCCTCCTCGTCACGGGTGGGTATGCCGGTAATCAAAGTGGTTTTGGTACTGTAGGCTGCATCGGCGATCTCATTCAGATAGTTGTCGATGCGATCACGGTAAGCCGGCAAAGCAGATTCAGGCCACAAGACAAGGTCGACATTTTGGAACTGTGATTGCGCGTTGTTGGTGTATTGCTGTTGGATGGCGCGAAAGTAGCGGCGGTCCCATTTCCTCTCCAGGGCAATATTGGGTTGATAAATGGCTACAGTAATCGGGGCTGTGCTGTCTTTAGTCCATGTAATAGCGCCCAGTGGCATGCCTGCCAGAACAATGACTGCCCAAATCAGTGTCGCGCCCCACCTTCTGCCCGGAGCGTTATCATTTCGTAGCGCCAGACAACCGATGGTGGCAGAGAGCCCTACGACCAAAAAGCTCAGTCCGTAGACGCCAATTATGGGTGCCCATCCCGCACCGGGGGTATCAAGGGCAATGTAACCGGCATAAAGCCAGGGGAATCCGGTTAATAACCAGCTGCGCAACCATTCGAATAAAACCCAAATAGCTGCGAAGAGAAGGGGGCTGGGGGTTTGTAAATTGGGGTTGCACCGGCGATAAAGCGCCATTTGTAGTCCCGTCAGGATCGCTAATCCAAGACAGAAAACCCCTGTCAAAGCGCCGGCGAGGGGTGGTGGCGCTTGACCATAAACATTGATGCTGACGTATACCCAAGAGACCCCAGCACCAAAAAGGCCTGCGCCGTAAAGCCAGCCGACCAGAAAGGCTGAGTGGTGCGGTGTGCGGTGCATGATATACAGCAAGGTGGCGATGCTGAGTATTGATGAAGGCCAAGCTGACATGGGGGCCAGCCCCGGTACGAAAAGAGCGCCGGCAATAATCGGCAGTAGGGTGCCTATTAGAGCTTTACCCCTAGGCTGCATGTTAATCAGTCGGCAGTTTCATTGGGGGGGGTTACACGAAGGCTGAGCAAGCGGCGCTGGTCAGCATTCACTACCTTAAACTCGAAGCGTTGCAGATATGTGGTTTCGCTGCGGGTGGGTACGTGGCCAAAGGCATTAACCACGAGACCGCCAATCGTATCGAACTCTTCGTCACTAAATGACACCCCAAAGTGCTCGTTGAAATCTTCAATCGGTGTTTGGGCTTTGACGAAAAACTCCGTGGGGCTTATTTTTCGAATGTCGCGACCTTCATCGACGTCTGTCTCGTCTTCAATTTCACCCACAATTTCTTCCAAGACATCTTCAATGGTCACTAGGCCAGCAACACCTCCATATTCATCGATAACTATCGCCATATGATTGCGGTTTTGACGAAACTCTCGCAGTAAGACATTCAGCCGTTTACTTTCGGGTACGACAACTGCAGGTCGCAAAAGGCTTCGCAGATCAAACTCTGGCTCACGCTCTAAGATGAGAGGCAGAAGATCTTTGGCCAGTAAAATGCCGATTACATTGTCGAGATTGTCGTCGATGACGGGAAAGCGTGAGTGAGCGGCATGAATGATTTGGGGTAGCGCTTCGTCAAGCTCGGCATCTATTTTAATCACCGTCATCTGCGCACGTGGGATCATAATATCTCGAACTTGCATATCACTGACCGACAAGGCGCCTTCCATAATGGTCTTGGCGTCGTCATCAATTAATTCGTTATCAACGGCGAGGTCTAGAAGGCCTTCGAGATCTGCGCGATTTTGCGGCGTTCCAGAGAGAAAATGTGTCAAACGTTCGACCCAAGAGCGCTCGTCGTTTTCAGGACTTTGTAGATCGTTCACGGCAGGTCAGCTCGCTGGGTTTCGTCAATACTAAGGTAGGGGTCTGGGCAGCCAAATTGTTGCAAGATCTGTGTCTCCAGGGCTTCCATGTCTTCAGCTGTATCGTCTGTCTCGTGTTCATAGCCGAGTAAATGTAAAACCCCATGCACGGTCAGATGAGCCCAGTGACAGGTGGGGGATTTTCCCTGTTCCTGTGCCTCCTGCCAGACTATGGGGCTACAAATGACGATATCTCCTAGTAGCTCGCAAGTGACATCTGCGGGAATCTCTGCGGGAAAAGAAAGAACATTGGTGGGCCCGGACTTGTTGCGAAAGCGCTGGTTCAGTTGCGCCATTTCGTCAGTATTACTGATGCGAATACTCAGTTCGGGCTTCGCGGTTGCCTCCAAGGCTAACGCATTACAGGTTGCATTGACCCAGCGTTTAAAGCTTTCGTCTTCCGGCGCTTCTATGGTGTCATCGCGCTCTATATGTAGCACAGGGGTCATGGTTCCCTTCGCTCAAGTTTGGGGCTTCTCGCTTCAAAATCGTCGTAGGCTGAAACCACCCGCTGAACCAAGGGATGTCGCACCACGTCTTTATTGGCGAACCAAGTAAAAGTGATGCCCTCGACACCCTCCAAAACCTGTGTGGCATGGATCAGGCCAGATTGCTGGCCCCGGGGTAGGTCTATTTGCGTGGCATCACCGGTAATAACGGCGGTTGAACCAAAGCCAATCCGCGTAAGGAACATTTTCATCTGTTCGCGCGTTGTATTTTGGGCTTCGTCCAAAATAATAAAGGCATTATTGAGCGTTCGACCCCGCATAAAGGCAAGGGGGGCCACTTCGATAATATTGCGCTCGATATACTTGGTGACGGTTTCAAAGCCCAGCATTTCGTAGAGCGCGTCATAGAGCGGGCGAAGGTAAGGGTCCACTTTCTGACTGAGATCGCCCGGAAGGAAACCCAGCCTTTCGCCGGCCTCTACAGCCGGACGTACCAATAGAATTCGGCGTACTTGCTCATCGAGCAGAGCCTGAACGGCGCAGGCCACACCCAGATAAGTCTTACCCGTGCCGGCGGGGCCAATACCAAAGTTAATATCGTAGCGTTGCAGTGCCCGGACATAGGCTTGTTGATTTTTGCCTCGTGGCTTAATGGATGTCCGTTTGGTTCGAATGACGGTTATCGGTTCTACATCGCTACCTGAGCCTTGTTGACGATGCAGCGCTAGGTGTTCTAGGTCAGCTTCTTGTAGGTGTAGGTGAACACTCTCTGGGCTAATGCCAATGCCCTGACACGCTTCGTTGTACAGCGTATCGAGTAGCGCGATGGTTATGGCTGCCGCGTCGCTGTTTCCCGAAACAGTAAAGTGATTGCTGCGATTACGAATAACCACGCCCAGCCGTTCTTCAAGTTGACGCAAATGAGCATCCAGCTGTCCGCACAGTGCGGCCAGATGACGGGCATCATTAGGTTCGAGTGTAATGCTGAGTTGTGAGGCCGAGTCCAATAGGTTTTCGGATTCGGGGGCTGCGCTAAGGGTGTCCAACGCCTGTTTGGTCGCTCTTTTCACTATCGGGAGAGTGAAGATACAGACCTTAGTGAGGGAGTCAACCGCCTTTGTTCAATCACTCCGGCGCTACTAGCAACTGACCTCTGAGGGAGTTGGGCAAAGCTTCGACAATTTTTACATCGGCAAAATGACCAATAAGTCCAGGGTCGTCGCAGCTGAAATTGACTACACGGTTATTTTCAGTGCGTCCCGCGAGCTGTCCAGGATCTTTTTTAGACACCCCCGTGACCAAAATACGCTGCTCGGTTCCCACCATAGAGACCCCAATAGCGGCGGCTTGCTGGGCAATTCTTCCTTGTAATATTTTAAGGCGCTGTTTTTTAGTCTCCATGGTAGTTTCATCTGCCAAATCAGCTGCAGGTGTTCCGGGGCGAGCGCTGTAGATGAAGCTAAAAGAGTTATCGAACCCAATTTCCTCGATGAGTTTCATTGTCGCTGCAAAATCTTTCTCGTTCTCACCGGGAAAGCCTATGATGAAGTCAGACGATAGGGAAATATTGGGACGAATTCGACGTAACGCGCGAATTTTGGCCTTGTATTCCAGTGCGGTATGACCGCGTTTCATAGCCATCAACGTTCGGTCAGAGCCGCTCTGTACTGGGAGGTGCAAGTGATCGACCAGGGCTGGGATGTCTGCGTAGCACTGAATGAGGGCCTCAGAAAACTCCACCGGATGCGATGTTGTGTATCGAATCCGCTCTATGCCAGGTACTAAGTTCACTAGGTGTAAAAGCTCTGCAAAGTCGACATTGTCGCCTAGGTGATTGGGTCCTCGGTAGGCATTCACGTTTTGACCCAGTAGGTTGACCTCCTTTACACCGCCGCCGGCTAGTGAAGCGATTTCGGCAATAATATCGTCTACCGGGCGCGAGACCTCCTCACCGCGGGTGTAGGGCACTACGCAAAACGTACAGTATTTACTGCAGCCCTCCATAATGGAGACAAAAGCGCTGGGGCCATCAACTCGGGGTTCTGGTAAGCGATCAAATTTTTCGATCTCAGGAAAGCTGACATCCACAACAACGGGGGTACCATCCCTGCGGGCTTCAATCATTTCAGGTAGGCGGTGGAGGGTTTGGGGGCCAAAAATTAAATCGACAAAAGGCGCACGTTTACTGATTTCAGCCCCTTCTTGACTCGCAACGCAGCCGCCCACGCCAATGATCAGGTCAGGTTTTGCCTGTTTCAGTGGTCGCCAGCGCCCCAACTGGTGAAACACCTTTTCCTGAGCCTTTTCGCGAATTGAGCAGGTGTTCAGTAAAAGTACGTCTGCTTCTTCGACTTGATCGGTCAGGGTCAGTCCGTGGCTCTCGCCCAGCAGGTCTGCCATGCGCGCCGAATCATACTCATTCATCTGGCAGCCATGGGTTTGTACAAATAATTTTTTCTGAGGTGATGTTGTCAAAAACGTCTTCTCGGTTAGGGTAGAGGTGGCAGTGGAGGCGGAGTATACCGTTATGAATCATCCTGTGCGCGAGAATCCACTGGCGGATGGCGTCAGAAGTGGTACCATTCCCGCCCTTTTTTTCCTAACCGGGTTCTTTGCCCATGACAACTCAGCCTGTCTACAAGGTTATCTTCCAAAACGGAGGCCAGGTCTTTGAGGTTTTCGCTAGGCAAATATTTCAGAGCGATATGTGGGGCTTCATAGAGATTGAAGAGCTCGTGTTTGGTGAGCGATCAGCTGTATTGGTCGACCCCTCTGAGGAAAAATTAAAAAACGAATTCTCGGGTGTAAAGCGCAGCTATATTCCACTGCACTCAGTGATCCGTATCGATGAAGTTGAGAAAGAGGGCGCAGTTCGGGTGTCTGAAGCGTCTGCGACTGGCGCCAAAGTCTCGCATCTGCCCTTTAATGGCATACCCTCAGTTCCCTCTGGGGGCGATGACTGATCAGGCCCGAGGGCTTGAATTACGGCGTTTTAATCACCACATCTCGGTAAAGTGAAAGACAAAGCCTAGAGGTGGGGCAAGCTGTAATGAGCAGCGAAGACGATCAAAATTCAGACAAGCCACGTGAAAAAGGCGTTGACGGCGTCGTCGAAGGGGTCTCTGCGCGTTATGAGTTGGGAGCCGAAGACGTCATAACGGTAGACCAGCCATCCGCTCCAGCGGTAGCTGAGGACGTATTACCCGAAACCCTCGTGTTGCTCCCCTTACCCGGACGTCCATTTTTTCCAGGTCAGGTCCAGCCGATTGGTCTCAATCCAGATCAATGGCAAAAAACGCTGACGGCGGTCTCTGAGCAGGGTAAAGGGTTACTCGGGCTAGCATTTGTCGGTGATGTGAATCCTGTTGATGTGGTGACCACTGATTTTCCCGACATGGGTTGTGTGGTGAGACTGCACAGACCTTCAGGCCAGACTGAAAACCCGGGGCAATTTCTTGCTCAGGGCCTCAAGCGGTTTCGTATTGTTCGGTGGTTGCGTGAAGATGGGCCTTTTATTGCGCAGGTTGAGTATCCTCGCTCCCAAGACGATCGGGACAGCGATGAAATTAAGGCTTACGCAATGGCGATTATTGCAGCGATCAAAGAGCTATTGCCACTGAATCCGCTTTACTCACAAGAGCTCAAACAATATCTCGGCAACTTCAATCCGAATCAGCCCAGCCTACTGGCAGACTTCGCCGCGGCAATGACAACGGCATCTGGGGATCAATTACAGGGCATTCTAGAAACCCTGCCATTAGCAGCACGTATGACTAAGGTGCTGGAATTGCTGCGCCGTGAGAAAGAGGTTGCCGAACTTCAGGGAGAAATCAGCCGAGAGGTCAACGAAAAAGTTTCCGATAACCAGCGACAATTCTTTTTAAAGGAGCAGATGAAGGTGATCCAGCGCGAGCTGGGCGTTTCCAAAGATGATAGGACGTCGGATGCTGAAAAATTCGCTGAGCGGATGTCAGCACGTAACCCTCCCGAGCACGTTGCTAATCGTTTTGCTCAAGAGTTAGAAAAGCTGAGGGTATTGGAGTCGGGTTCACCGGAATACGCGGTGACACGCAATTATCTTGATTGGATTAGTGCTGTTCCCTGGGGTGTGTTTTCAGACGACAATCTCAGTCTGGATCACGCTAGAGCAGAGCTTGACCTTCATCATGACGGGCTTGGCGACGTTAAGGAACGCATCATAGAGTTTTTGGCTGTGGGTAATTTTAAGGGCGCTATTGACGGCTCCATTTTGCTGCTTGTCGGTCCTCCCGGCGTCGGTAAAACCAGTATTGGAAAGTCTGTCGCTGATGCCCTAGGTCGAAAGTTTTTCCGATTTAGTTTGGGCGGTATGCGCGACGAGGCAGAGATAAAGGGGCACCGAAGAACTTATATTGGTGCGATGCCCGGGAAGTTGGTGCAGGCCCTGAAAGATGTTGATGTTGCGAACCCCGTGATAATGCTTGATGAGATAGACAAGGTGGGTCGCTCTTACCAAGGCGACCCGGCGTCAGCACTTTTGGAGGTGCTCGACCCCGAGCAAAACAACGAATTTCTGGATCATTATCTCGATTTGCGTGTCGATCTTTCGCGAGTTTTGTTTATTGCCACGGCCAACCAACTTGACACGATCCCACCCGCACTTCTGGACCGCATGGAGACCATTCGTCTTGCTGGCTATATCGCGGAAGAAAAACTGGCTATTGCACGTAACCACCTGTGGCCAAAACTGTTAAAGCGGCACGGGGCTAAACCCTCACAAGTTCGTATTAATGACGCTGCTCTTCGGCAAGTAATCGATGGCTACTGCCGTGAAGCTGGAGTGCGTCAGTTGGAAAAGCAGCTGGCCGCGCTGATCAGAAAATCCATTGTCCAGATTGTTGATAGCGATGTATCGCGCATGCGCTTAGGTAAAAAAGACATTACAGACCTGCTTGGACAGCCTCGCTATCGCAATGAGCGGCCCCTGCGGGGTAAAGGGGTAGTAACCGGGCTAGCATGGACTGCACAGGGTGGGGTGACTCTTGCTATTGAATCCAGCAGGGTTCATACCTTGACTCGTGGCTTCAAACTCACTGGGCAGCTGGGTGAGGTGATGAAGGAAAGTGCTGAGATCGCCTACAGTTACATTCTTGCCCACACAGCTGACTTTGGCTGCGATGAAGAATTTTTTGATACCTCAATGGTTCATTTGCACGTGCCTGAGGGCGCGACCCCTAAAGACGGTCCTAGTGCCGGCATTACTATGGCAACAGCACTAATATCACTAGCTCGCGGCCAGCGTATTAAACGTCCGCTAGCGATGACCGGTGAACTAACTCTGACGGGGCGCGTGCTACCTGTGGGCGGTATTCGAGAGAAAATTATTGCCGCTCGCCGAGCTAGCGTGACAGAGGTTTTGTTACCTTTCGCCAATCGTGGCGATTACGAAGAATTGCCTGATCATGTAAAGGCCGGTATGACGGTGCACTTTGTCCGAAGTTTTGATGAGGTCTTTGCCATTGCCTTTGATGATGTTTCGGCAAAACATCCGCTTCATTGAAGCAGTGGTCTTAAGGTGCGTTGGCAGTCAGAATGGCTCTCATCGGTGCTGGGTGACCTTCTACCGTAAGGTTCGGGTTGTCGCTATCCAAAAACTGTTCCAATGAGTGGAATTTCATCCACGGTGTTGTTCGCTGCTCGCTTGTGGATGTCGTGTTGATGTCGATTATCTGAGCACGCTTGAACCCTACTTTCTCAAGCCACCCACACAGGGTCACGGGACTTGGTAGGCACCAAACATTACCCATTCTTGCGTAGCGGCTCGGGGGTATAAAAACCGTGTTGAGCCCGCCTTCGACGACCAGTGTTTCCAGTATCAGTTGGCCGTCACTTCTCAGGGTATTGCGTAGATCAATTAGATGGTCCAAAGGCGATCGGCGATGATACAAGACACCCATTGAAAAAACGGTATCGAAAGCGTGAAGTTGCGACGGTATCTGTTCTAGGGTAACCGGTAACACATTGATATTGGGCTGCCGTAGATAATGCTGTATCGCCCGAAACTGCAAGTTGAAAAGTGGACTTGGGTCAACGCCTATCACTTCCTGTGCGCCCGCGCCCAGCATTCGCCAGCTGTGGTAACCACTGCCGCAACCGACATCCAAAACACGACGCTGGGACAGATCTTGCAGCGCATTTTCAAGGCGATTCCACTTCCAGTCGGAGCGCCATTCGGTATTAAGGTGCAGGCCAAAGAGTTCAAAGGGTCCTTTGCGCCAAGGGTGTAAACCTTCCAAGGCGGCTGTCAACTGGTCGCGCTGACCTTCTGAAATCGTCCCCGTACAACCTACCCGGTCAGTGTTGAGATTTACCGATTGCACAGAGAGGTTGGGCAGAGACAATAGAGCTTGCAACCAACGAGGGATGTCGCCATAGCGGCCACTAGAGAATCCCTGCGCGAGCTGGGCTGGTAGGTCCGTCAGCCACGGCTCTAAAAGCGTGCCCGCCCAGCGCTCCCGCAGTTGCTGCAAATCTTGTGCTATGAATTCATCCATCTATTTATCTTATCCTTTGTAAAAGTCACCAAGCTCATCATCGTATCGTGCAGTTCTACTTCATAACCCGCAGAAATTTTTCTAATTTAGACGGCTCAGGGACCCCTCGAAGACCACAATATTGTCAGTATCCCGCACATCGATGCCTAATCGACTTGGGCGAATAAAATGCCAAAAATACTGCGGTATTGGCGCTGCGAGTCGTTTAACAATGTGTCTCTTTAAGGGTGCTCAAACGGTGAAAATGTCATTTAGCGAACGATGATAATAGTACCCCGGAGTCTTCAGTGGTTGGCAGCGAGGTTAATGCTGATTCATACTTCGCCCCTTGTTCGTTAATCACCCTCGGGAAATAATCATGTTTGAAGAATTACCCATATTGCCGCCAGACTCCATTCTCGGCCTGGCTGCTGAATGTCGAGCTGATCCCAATCCCGATAAAGTCGACTTAACCATCGGTATTTACATGGACGAATCAGGTAATTGTCCTGTATTCAATGCTGTTAGATTGGCGCAGCGTCAACTCATAGATGAGGAGCAGACAAAATCCTATATACCGCCACAAGGTGATCCGCATTTTATTAGTGGGCTGGTCGAGCTTGTGGTGGGTGCCGAAGCCTTAGGCGCTCGCGCGGGATGTGTGGGTGCGGTTCAGGCTCCTGGAGGTTGCGGAGCTGTGCGTCTTGGAGCTGAAGTTCTCAAAGCATCAGGCACAAAAGGTAAAGTCTGGGTGAGCGATCCCACTTGGCCGGTGCACGTTCCGTTAATCACTAGCACCGGGTTAGAGTTGGGGCAGTACCGATACTACGACCCGGCGACCCATGGCGTTGATTTTGTTGCCATGACTGAAGATCTAGCGGCTGCAGGCCCGGGGGATATTGTTCTGCTTCATGGTTGTTGTCATAACCCCAGTGGCGCTGACTTAACGACTGAGCAATGGCGCGACATTACGGCTATGGCAGTGAGTCAGGGTTTCACGCCGATGGTTGACCTGGCCTATCAAGGGTTTGGCGAAGGTCTCGATGCCGACGTTTACGGGCTCCGCTACCTTATCGAACACGTCCCCGAGGTGGTTATTGCTGCTTCACTCTCAAAAAATATGGGCTTGTACCGAGAGCGCACTGGTTTAGCCATATTTGTGGGGCCCGATACTCGAGCGGCTGAAGCCACGGTGAGTCAGGCCAAGGCTGCGGCTAGACGCATTTATTCAATGCCACCCGCTCATGGGGCACTGCTGGCTGGGCGCGTTTTGAGTGACCCTGTTTTGCGAGCCGACTGGGAGACTGAGTTAACCGCAATGTGCGCGCGAATTAATGGTCTGCGTTCTGAATTTCAACATCGGCTCGAAGAGTCTACGGGGCGAGATTTTGGTTTTATCGCGAAAGAAAACGGCATGTTTTCTTTCCTGGGCTTATCTGAGGATCAGGCTCAACGCGTTAGATCCAAGCATGGGCTTTACATGTTGGATTCATCGCGAATCAATATTGCCAGTTTAAATTCAGAAAACATGGATCGGGTGGTGGCTGCGGTTACCGCTGTACTCTAACCGACTGCTCAGTCCTCCAGTTCTGACCAGCGTTCAATGGCACTTTCAAGACGGGTATTCACTTGCTCAAGCTCATCCAACTGCTTGCGGACAACGTCTGCAGGCTGCTGATAGAAGTCGGGCGTTGCTATTTCGAGCTCTAGCTGAGCCTGTTGTTCCTCTAAGCTCTCTATGAGGGCAGGGAGGTTGTCTAACTCTCGTTGCTCTTTGTAGCTACGTTTTTTGGGTGCTTTCGTTTCAGACATTTCATTTTCAATAATGCTGATCTTTTTGGAGGCTAATGTTGAGCTGCCATCCGCGCTTTCGGCGACGAGGCGCCCACCTCGGGATTCCCAGTCACTGTAGCCACCTGCCTGCTCTTCAATATTACCGTTTTCGTCCATGACGAGCAGGCTCGTGACGACACTATCCATAAAGTCGCGATCGTGACTAACGATCAGGAGCGTGCCTTTAAAATCGGCCAAAATTTCTTCCAGCAGTTCGAGGGTTTCTATATCTAGGTCATTGGTGGGCTCGTCGAGGACGAGAAGGTTTGCAGGGCGAGTAAACAGCCGTGCGAGAATGGCGCGGTTGCGCTCGCCACCAGATAGCGCTTTCACCGGCGTGCGAACTCGTTCAGGTGTAAAAAGGAAGTCACCTAGGTAGCTAATGGCATGGCGCCGTCGACCATTGATTTCAATGAATTCCTGCCCCCCGCAAATGTTGTCAATCAAGTTAGCCTCTGGGTCAAGTTGCCCCCTGAGCTGATCGGAGTAGGCTATTTCGAGTTTGGTGCCGACTTGAACAACGCCACTCTCAGGTTCGAGCTCGCCCAATAAAAGTTTAACTAATGTTGTTTTACCAATGCCGTTTCGGCCAACGATACCAACGCGATCTCCGCGCTGAATGATGGTGGAAAATTGATCAACGATGGGTCGAGATGCCCAGGAAAAACTCACATCCTTCAGCTCTGTGACCAGTTTTCCCGAGGCTCTGGCATCTTCCACGCTGAAGCTGGCAGTACCTTGTCGCTGTCTGCGCTGGGAGCGCTCCTCTCTCAGAGCTTCCAATGCGCGAACTCTCCCTTCATTACGTGTCCTTCGCGCCTTGATACCTTGGCGAATCCAGACCTCTTCCTCAGCCAGCTTTTTGTCAAACAGGGCATTGGCTCTGGCCTCTGAGGCAAGCTCTTGCTCTCTAAACTGAAGAAAACCTCGGTAGTCGCCCTGCCATAACGACAAATGGCCGCGTTCTAACTCAGCCATGCTGTTGACGCAGTTTTGAAGGAAGCGTCGGTCGTGACTTATGATGACCAGGGCGCCCCTGAAATTTTTGAGGTGGCCCTCAAGCCACTCAATAGTTGGTATATCGAGGTGGTTTGTCGGCTCGTCGAGTAACAAAATGTCAGGCTGAGTTACCAGTGCTCGTGCGAGTGAAACTCTGCGACGCCAACCACCGGAAAGCGCCGCCATTGACGTGTCGGTGGGCAAGCCCAGTTGAGATATCACTGTTTCAACCCTCTGCTGCAATTGCCACCCGTCTTCGGCCTCTAAGGCTTGTTGAATATTGGCCAGCTCATCCATATCGGCTTCAGATCCAGAGGCAATAATTTGGTGGTACCGCGCCAAAAGTTGCCCGGCGGCCTCTAGCCCTCCTGCGACAACGTCGTAAACGGTTGCATCCTCGCCATCGGGTAATTCTTGCTCAAGCCGAGCTAGGCGCGCTCCCGGCTTCAACCAGCGCTCCCCAGCATCGGGGGTGAGTTCTCCGGCCAAAATTTTAAACAGCGTCGTTTTGCCCGCGCCATTGCGGCCCAGCAGACCAACGCGCTGGCCCTGATCTAAATTAAGACTCACCCGATCAAGAATGACATGAGTGCCAAAGTGGAGTTCGACCTCGTCAAGGCGCAGCAGGGGCATAGGTATGTTCCAAATTTAGGGGCGGGCAGTGTACGCCATCCCATTCCAGTCTCCGAATCGGTTAAAATGGAGGGCTATCAAAGGAGAAGCTCGTGTACTCACATGTTACTGACAGCAACGACCGCTGGATTGCTTGCTGGTTAACCGTCTGCGCGGTCGTTATTTTCGGAATGATCCTTTTGGGCGGCGTCACACGGCTGACGGACTCGGGTTTATCGATGGTGGAATGGCAGCCGATTATGGGCGCTATTCCTCCTCTAACAGCTGCCGACTGGGATGCGGCGTTCGCGAAATATCAGCAATACCCTGAATATCAAAAAATCAACTATGGCATGGATCTAGCGGGTTTCAAGGTCATTTTTCTATACGAGTATTTGCATCGTGTGCTTGGACGACTGATTGGCCTGCTTTACTTTTTCCCTATGGTGTTTTTTATGGCAAGGGGCATGGTACGCAGACCTCTGGTGCCAAGACTCTTGGTATTATTGGTGCTCGGGGGCTGCCAGGGGCTCCTTGGTTGGTACATGGTAAAGAGCGGGCTGGTCGATCGCCCCGACGTATCCCAATACCGGTTGACTGCGCATCTTGGACTGGCAGTGCTGGTTTATGGCTACATGGTTTGGCTCGTTCTCCAGCTCACATCGCCCCACCGTCGCTTACCCGAGGATCCCCCCCTAAAGATAATGGGTATTGCGGCCCTAGTTTATCTGATGATACTCAGTGGCGGCTTCGTTGCAGGCACAGATGCGGGGGTGAGTTATCCAACATGGCCACTAATGGGCGACCATTTTATCCCGCCATCGATTTATGCGCAGGGTTGGGTGTCAGCTTTTGAGCAGGTAACGACAATCCAATTTAACCATCGCATGTTTGCTTATGGGCTTGTTCTCCTGATTGCTGTGGTTGCGTTCACCAACCTCCGTGCCAGCTCAGACCCCCGAGTTAAATGGGGGGCCGGTGCTATGGCGATTGCACTGCTCTGTCAAATTACGCTGGGGATTTCCACTTTGCTGACTCATGTTGCAGTGCCAATAGCGGCCGCGCATCAAAGTGGTGCGGTCATTTTACTGACTGCGGTTTTGTTTTTTACCCATGCTCGATTGACAGAACGGTCTCGTCTATAAAACTCTCTCCCGAGAAATGCTTGGCCGTTAGACTGAACTTGAAGGCCTAACTGGTGCGTTGCATCGGGGTGAGGTAGTGACATACTCTATTCCGCTTACGATTTTTCTATTTTTGCCGAGTTGGATGGGGGGTTCATGGGAATTGTCGAAGACGATGCGCTGCTGGCATGTCTGGTTATTGTGGCCAGGCACCACGGCCTTTCGGCTACTCCTGATTCTCTAAGTGCTGGTCTGCCCATAACGGAGAAAGGCTTCACGGCGAGTCTTCTACAGCGCGCCGCCCGCAGAGTTGGCTTGAACAGTCGGCTGAAAAAACTGGCACTGAAAAATATCCCTGCCAGCGTTTGTCCTGCCATTTTGCTGCTGGAAGACGGAGATGCTTGCGTTTATTTGGGCCACAACAGTGCCGGTTCCGCTGATGTCATATACCCTCGACTCGTTAGCGCGCCTGTTGAAGAGGCTGTGGATGATTTAGAAGCCAAGTTCACTGGCTTTGCCCTGCTAGCAAGGCCGAAATTTCAGTTTGATAACCGCGTGTCCTCGAGTGATCTCAAGCGTGAGGGGCATTGGTTTTGGTCAGCGATACGTGAAAATATTCCGGTCTACAAGGACGTTTTAGTTGCGGCCTTTTTTATCAATTTATTCGCTCTAGCCGTTCCAATATTCATGATGAATGTCTACGACCGCGTTGTACCGAATGCTGCTTTCGATACTCTGTGGGTGCTGTCAACCGGAGTGGTGCTTGTTTTGGTTGCCGATATGGTACTCAAGTCGATGCGGGGTCATTTCTTGGATCTCGCCAGTCGAAGGGTAGACGTTGACCTTTCTGCCAAAATAATGGAGCGGACCTTGGGGATGCGATTGGAGCATCGGCCAGCATCGGTGGGTTCCTTCGCCGTAAATTTGAGGTCTTTTGAAACCCTCAGAGATTTCATTACTTCAACCACGATTGCGACGATTATTGATTTACCGTTTTCGGTGCTTTTTTTGGCTGTTATCGCATGGATAGCATGGCCGTTACTTGTCCCCGTATTATTGGGAGTGGTAGCGATTTTGGTCTATGCGTTAGTCGCTAGAAAGAAGCTGCAGCGGCTGACTGAAACCACCTACCAGGCCGGCGCGCAGCGCAATGCCACACTTATTGAGTCTCTGGCAGGGATGGATACTTTAAAGGCTTTAGGCGCTGAGTCGGTGATGCAGCGCAAATGGGAGGACACTACGCGGTTCCTTGCAGGGGTTGGCGTGGAACTGCGGTTAGCGACACTGTCAGTCACGCATTTCACGATGTTTGCTCAGCAGCTTGTAACCGTAGGGGTGATCGTTGTTGGCGTCTTCCTCATTTCTGAGGGGCAGCTGACGATGGGCGGTTTGATCGCCGGATCTATGCTGTCACGTCGTTCCATGCAGCCGTTTGGCCAGGTTGCGGGTCTCATTACCCAAGCCCATAACGCACGTATGGCTTTAGATACTCTAGACGGTCTGTTTGAGACGCCGACAGAGCGCCGCGAAGGCGGTGCTTTTGTTTCCCGGGATAATTTTCGCGGTGATGTGACCTTTAAAAACGTGTCTTTTGCCTATCCGGGAAGTGAAACGGCTTCTGTTTTGGGGGTTTCTTTCAGTGTCAAAGCGGGGGAGCACGTC
>CALKNZ010000110.1 GCA_938091995.1 uncultured Luminiphilus sp.
TTCGACACCGCGCACTTCCTGAGCCGTCGCTGGGGCTGAGAAGGTGGCAAGTATCGATGCCAGCAAGGCGAGTAAAAATACAAGGCTCGCAATACGCCACTCGCAGAATGTCAGTGTCGAAGGCGTTCTGAGCTGGGTTGACCAGCAGGCGGGGTGAAGCATGGTCAGCAGGCTGAATGCCAGCGAAGCACCGAGGATTACTAGAATCTTAGGCAAAGTAATATCCCCCATGATGCTGACTGATTCGTGTCATTGAACCCGCTCTGAGCAGATTGATGCTCCTAGAGCCGAAATCTGCACCCAGCTCAGCCACCCTACCGTTTACGCACTCTTTGCCAATCAATGTGCCACCGCCCATGCTGGCATCGATGATCGCCGCTTGGGCCAATACAGGCGTCATCACTGCTGAGAAATAGAGCGCCAGTGTGGTGAGTATTGTTTGCTTAATTCTTCGTGATATCAGAAGCACATAGGCTCTCCAAATGGCTTCGCTGTTTGGCTGCTTCCGAGCGAAGGCCAACTGAAGGCAACTATGAGCAACTAATCAGATTTAGACGAGCTTCACACCGCAAGTTGTCGCCAAATGCACAGCTTGTAGCCTACGTACATTCTTTGTGTAAAAACTGTTTTTTGCATTTAAATTTTTTTAGGAAAAAAGCATCTGTATTGCCCTGTATTGCTCAGTTGGAGCGGGTGATGGGAATCGAACCCACGTCTAAAGCTTGGGAAGCTCTCGTTCTACCATTGAACTACACCCGCAAAAGGAGGCGTTCTGATGCGGCAAGGCCGCACCTACCCACAAATAACAAAGCAATATTATTAATCGGAGGCGGGTTATACCACTGAGCAGATGCGGCGAGCTGATCACTCGCCGTTATCAGAAACAGCTACTCCACTCGACTAATGACCGCTCGATTCGACTCCATGGCACCACCGTTCATAATGGTACTGCTAACCACCACAGCGCCGCTTTCGACTTCAGAGAGATTGTAGTTCATTGAGGACACATAATTGTGGTGCTCAGCATGAAGCCCCGAGTCTGCCACTAATTGAAGATCAACCGATCCCTCTTGAATCGAAGCCGTGAATTCAGGCTCAGTACCTAAAGAACAGTAATGCGTAACTTTAAGTTTGCCGTCTTGCTCCGAGTAGGTTGTCAGCATTTCAACGCCGTCTTCGACCAGCGTCTCGACCATGGTGTTGCCGTCGGAAATTAGCCGAAAAGTTGACCGAGTCTCAACGACCTCGCCAGTGGATCGTGTCAGCATGCCCGCCCAAGAACCCTCCATTTGCTTCATTTGATCAAATGCCGATTGGTCAGCGGCAAACGCCGTAGCAGTTAACCAACCCAAACCAACAGTGAGCATTCCAGTGACTATTTTCATGGCTATTTTCCTTCAGTTATTAGAGGTGTTTTCGTTAGCGTCATTGAGACTACCCAAGTCATTACCCAAGCACAAACGATATAAACCCAGCCCTTAGCCATGAGCCCCAAACACTTAAGCAGCGACACAAACGCCCAATTATGAACCCATGTTTAGCGGTTCACTAACTCACAGGGGCATTGGCTTGCAGCCTTTCAGCGATCCGCCTCACGCTATAAATCGCTTTTGTCGATTGTATTTTATTAAAAAAGTTAGTTTTTCGATCAATTGATTTCGATCATCCTTCCCGATCCCAAAATTCAGCAATCGAAGGAGCACTTCAGTGAGCCGATCAGTACCTCATACCCTATTCCAGACCCGCGTTCGTGACGAATCGATAGGCGGCGACAACCCTTTTCGTTGGCAGAGCGTGTCTTCGGAAGAGATTTTCAAAGGGCGGACAGTGGCTCTATTTTCATTACCTGGCGCTTTTACACCGACCTGTTCGACCAGCCACTTGCCCCGTTATGAGGAACTCTGTGAAGACTTTTACGCGGCGGGTGTTGATGAGGTTGTTTGCCTATCGGTAAACGATGCTTTTGTTATGTATAAGTGGGGACGTGAGCAGGGCGCCGAAAAAGTGCGGCTGCTACCCGACGGCAACGGTGAATTCACCCGAAAGATGGGCATGTTAGTCGATAAATCTAACCTTGGCTTTGGCATGCGCTCATGGCGTTATTCGATGCTGGTTCGCGATGGTGTTATCGAAAAGTTGTTCGAGGAGCCTGGCTTCACCGACAACGCTGACGACGACCCATTTACGGTGTCTGATGCCGATACGTTGCTGGGGTATGTCAGAGCGGGTCAGTAGATGTTTAAACTTTTTTGGTGAATTAACGCCGTTAGCGACCATCACTAAAAGAGCCCTGCGGCTCAGTTACAGGTCTTGCAACAATTACGGCTTCAGCGCTCAGCTGAGCAATAGCGTGTTAATAGCAGTCATTGAGTGGGCGAACCTTGAAGACTGAGCGAACGCTAAGCGCTGATCACTTTGCATTGGCTTATCCTGAGACGAGTCGTTACTCTAATGTCTGGTCCCAGCTGTGGGTAACAGTTATGTCAACGGGAGAACGGCCAGTAAAGGCACCGAGTTATCAAAACTCCGTAGTGGACGAGCTATTGCAACGCGACGCAGCTAAAGACCTTAACCGCATAAACCAGCGCCTCTCAGACTATGTAAATCGCGAGCCGGTCCCAACCTTGCGCGCCATCGACATTAAGGCGCCTAAACTCAACTTTCCAGAGGGGCAAGAAGTACCCGAAATAAAGGCCAAAGCGTTTGAGATTGACCATCTAAGATCTGCTATGGCATCTCACGGCTGCCTGATTATTAGAGGCCTCTTCAGCAGCACGACCATGGCTGACTTCTGCCGAGTGATAGACCTCGCCATGGAGGCAACGGAGGGACAACCCAAACAAGGTGAGGATGCAGCATCAATCGCAGAAACCTTCTTAAATCCTCCATCTGAACTTGCCTCGGTAGTACCCAAACCCGGTTTAGATTTTGCGCGAGCGTTTCACAAGGAGGGTGGCTCGGCGATGTGCGTCGAGTCTGCGAGTATCAGCGAATACTTGCTGGAACTTTATGAATCGGCAGGCATTAAAAAAATAGTCGCCGATTATTTAGGCGAGGCACCGTGTCTTTCTGCTCTGAAGTGGGTACTGAGGCGCCCGACACTGCCGATCAACCGCGACGGATGGCATCAGGATGGCGCGTTCATGGGCGAGGGCATCAACAGCCTGAATATGTGGATTGCTGCCAATCACTGTGGTGGCGAGTCCGGTGCGCCAGGCATGGACCTTCTGCCCCAACGTCTTACTGAAATTCTGGGTGAAGGTGAAGGTGGGGCTGTCTTTGATTGGTCGGTGAGTGATCATGCCATGAAGACGTCGCAATCCAACAATGCAATCATTGCACCCGCATTTGAGGCGGGCGATGCGCTATTTTTTGATCATTTTCTGTTGCATCGAACCCAATATGGTAACGATTTCACCAGACCCCGTTATGCCGTTGAGACCTGGTTTTTCGGCGAACGAAACTTCCCTAGCAATCAGGTGCCCCTAAGCTGGTAGTGTTTTAAAGAGCTCTGGCGGCCTTCAAACATAGGCGAGACGCATCGTGATTAGATGGGTAAACGGCGCTTCATATTAAGACCGGGCAGCTCGATATATTTGTAAGTTAAAAGCGACGCCATCAAGCTAATTAACAAAGCGGCAAACGTCAGAACATAGGCCAATATCGTCTCGGAAAAGCCCTCTCCAATGCGCTCCTTGGTAGGATAAATGACGTAAAATAAAATGGGCACGTGCCAAAGATACAAAGAATAAGACAGCTTCCCTACGACGGCCAGCACTGAGTTAGCAATTACCCGGTGAAACAATGGTCGAGTTAATACAAGCACCAGCAGCACAACACTCCACAGGATGGCCTCGTAAATATGATGCTCGTGCCAATTGGATTCGGATTGCCATTCACCCAGTAACACTGTGTGCCGTAAAACCGCACCATTAATGAAAAGCGCAAGCAGTATGATGACAGCACCCAGCACACGCACCCCGTTAGCATTCAATATTGTCAATGCCTTTGCCTTAAGAAAAACCCATGCAGCTAACATACCCAGCAAAAATGCCGGTAAGCGGCCAAATAAAGACTTGGTGAGCAGGTAAGAACCTATCTTTTCACCTGAAGGGTTGTGCAGGACTTGGGTGATGTAAACGCTTCCCCATAGCATGAGCACCAGCAGCAAAATTACACGACTCTTCCCACCGCCTGCCAGAAGCCATATGAAAATGGGTAAAACCAGATAAAATTGCACCTCGGTAACAAGCGTCCACCAGACAACGCTAAAGGGAAATACTTCGAAACCGACGAACTGAAACGTAAATGCTTTCAATCCGGTACTCCAAGAACCGGACACAACGCAGGCCATAAGCACCGCGAGGTAATACAACGGCACAATCCGTAAAATCCGGGCCGCGTAATAGTTTTTTAAGCTGGGCATAGCAACATTGGGCGATTGCATGGCACTTAGCCAAGGAATGCTCAACAAAAAGCCACTGATTACAAAAAAAAGCGTGACACCTGTTCTTCCTGCAGCAACATAGGAAAACCAAAGGGAAGGCTCTGAACCGGCGCTGCCACCATTGATACCCCAAGCATGGAAAAAGAAAACCAGTAAAATAGCCCACCCTCGCAGTGCATCTACCTGGCTAAGATAATCCCCGCCTCTGATGCCACTTTGCAGTGAAAACCAGCTGAACATCTAACACCTTGCCATCGATTAAAACCACCCAATTTTTAGTTAACCGCTACAAGAGATAGACTAACACCCAGCAGTAAACTCGTGCCCCAACGACTTAGAGGTCATCTAGTGAAACATAATGTCACCCATCGACCGCTAACACTATCTGTCATCGTAATCGCTTACGATATGGCGAGAGAAATACCGAAAACACTCCAATCATTGTCGCGTACTTACCAACAACAGGCGGAAAATCTCGACTATGAAATCATCGTCGTTGATAACGGGTCGCCCATCCCCCTAGATGAAAATAGTTGGCACCACATTGATGCTCCGGTAACGCTAATTCGTATTGATAATGCTAAGCCCTCGCCAGCAAACGCGGTCAACGCTGCTGCAGAAGTTGCGCGGGGAGAATGGCTTTGTCTCATGGTTGACGGAGCCCACTTATTAACACCGGGGGTTTTTCAATTTGCCTTGGCCGCGGGTCGCGCCTTTGCCGAAGCAGTTGTTGCTGTGCGGTACTTTTTCCTGGGCCCTGGCGAACAGAATCATTCTATTGCCAACGGCTACTGCCAAGCTGAAGAAGACAAGCTCTTGGACTCGATTCAATGGCCAGCCGAAGGCTATCGCCTGTTCGAAGTTGGAGCACCTTTCAGGGCGGGAGCCAGCAGCGCAAGCTGGTTGCACAAAATGTTTGAATCTAACTGCCTGTTTATCAGACGCTCCAAGTTGGCGTCACTAGGGGGCATGGACGAAGCCTTTGATTTGCCCGGTGGTGGCTTTGTGAACCTTGATCTTTATAAGCGAGCCTGCGACAGCGAGGGCGCAACGCCGGTACAGTTAATCGGCGAAGGAAGCTTCCATCAAGTACATGGTGGCACCACCACCAATGTTCCCATAGAACAGCGGAAAAGCCGCACTCAAACCTACCAAAAGCAGTACGAGACACTGCGCGACAACGCATCCGTAACCTCAGAAACTCCGGTGATGTACATGGGCCATCTGCCCACTGAGAGATCTTTAATCCACCGATACTTTAAGGGCTAATCAGGGCGCCTAGAACAGGACCGGCTGCTGCTTCGCAGGCGCTTTAGACTCCGCAAAAAACCAGGATTCCAAGGCAAATCGTGGCAACGTATCGTTAGGACCCTCGGCAGTGCGATGTAAACAATAATGGTCAAAAAAGATTGCATCGCCGGGCTGGAAATGAGGACAAACTAACGGTCGTTCCTGTACGATTTTTTCAACCAGTTCTGGGCCCACCGTCCAATCGAACCATGCACCACACGTTCCAGTCTCATGTATCTGGCGCCGGTTATCGGCGACTAGCTCAAGCCCCGGGGACTCGGTACCCTCACCACATTCGGACAACGCAACCCACAGGTTAACGCTTTTAATATTCTGCCCCATAAACCGACCATCCTGATGCCACCCTTTATTGCCGCCCTTCATAGGCGGTACAGATCGGAGAACCCACTTCCTCACCGACAGTACGGCAGCCTCGTTAAAGTAGTCGTGCAACATTTCACGCAGACCTAATTGGGCATAAAAGTCGACCAACCTCGCGGCCGTTATCGGCGAGTCTACCGCCCACACCGACCCATGGTCGGAAGAAAGATCACCACCGCGAATTCTTGCCGGTCCTTTCGCACCTTTTGCAACATACTCAGAACGACGGAACCATGACTCGCTCCCAGATTGGTCTTCGGAAAAACGCTGAGGCGACTTTAAGCTGTTAGAAATGCATGCCTTAAAATTGTTGACCGTGTCACCATCCATTAATCCCCGAACAATAATACCGCCTTGGCCAAAAATTCCAGCTTTAAGGGCAGCCGCACTCAACTGGCTTCTGGTTATTTCGGGAAAACCGACTTCAGCTTTAAAGCGATCATCGTGATCAGGCGACCAAGGCACCGGCGCGACCGGTAGTTTCGTTCCGCCCAAAATACGAAGGTCAATCATCTCTGCAGCTTGTTCTGGCAGCTCGTCAGCTCTAAAGCGCTCCTGAAGATGCTGCAAATGCCGCTGAATATCGTTCAGCTCACTGCGTCTCCCACTATTGTCAAAAATATTGTCCATCATAATTTTTTCCCGTCAGCTCCCAGCAATCAGCCTAATTCTCGTCACAATATGTTGCATCGGAGCCGGTGGTTTAATGACGTTACCAAGTTCAAAATACACCCCCAACAGCCCGCTCACAAGTTAGAGTGCGCAGCGTAGAGACACTGTTACCTAGCCAAGCATCAGACGAACTGTCCTCAAACAGCATTTCATTCAAAATAACCGGGCGACCCAAAAAACCTGAGAAACGGTCCTTGCCTGAACCGTTTTGTCCCAGTGTGGTCGCTAACTCATATCCCTCCAAGGGCAGCTCGAATGTGTTAGTAACAGCAGAATCGGCCCGCTTCTGATCCACATAAAGCGCCAGAGTCGCCGTCTTCTTACCGGGAAATGCAAAAGCATAATTAAAATATCCCGTCAAAATAATCTCCGAGCACTCACCAGCCTCTGGCGCTACCGCTTTGACTTCAACCCCCAACACATTTGCCACCAGGCGATTGTTTTCAATATACATTTGCCAGTGTCCCTCTTGGCCTGCGATCAATTGACGTTCCAAAGTTGTCGCTTGCGCACTTCGCTGAATTGGAATCGCAAAAGTGAACCCGTTAAACCCCAGCGATCGCTGAAATAAATCACCGGTTAAGGCACCTAGACCCTGAGCATTGGCCCTCCAACTTAAGGTTTTAAGCTCGCGCTGCCTGACATGCCAATCGCTGAATTGATTCTGTAAGTCACCAATCTCGGCCGGGCCGGCAGAGACCTTCCGTCGAACATACCCATCGGAGGCGGCGGCTAACTCGATCAATTCAGGATCCATGCCAAAGGACCGGGTGATGCGCTGATCCCCCTCTCGATTAAGAATTGACCATGACGGGGCCTGGGGCGGGCCACTCTGCCAATACAAGGCCTTTCTCTGAATGGTGTTATCAACAAATAAAGGCCATAGATTGCGACCCGGAAGCCCGCCACCCGTATGACCCGTAACCAGTGACTCGAGGGTTGGAAAATAATCGAGATAAGACACTGTTTCATCAATCACCACATTTTTTGGAATCACCTCTGGCCAGCGCATGAGTAAGGGCGTGCGCAACCCGCCCTCAGTAAACGTGTTTTTGACCCCTATAAAGGGCTGATTACTCGGCAAGTGCTTCTCGGTTCCCCCGTTGTCACTAACCACAATAACAAGCGTCGATCGTGTTAAATCAGACGCATCTAAGGTTGCGAGTACACGCCCTACAGCCGCATCGACCTGCATGAGCATCGCGTTGTATTTACCCTCAGGCGTATCGGGAAATTTACTGGCGAAGCGTGATGCCGGTGTAAGCGGAGTATGAGGAAGGTAGGTCCAATAATTGATAAACCAGGGTTGCTCTTGGTCTTTTACCCGACCCAGTAAATCAATTGCCTCCTCAACCAAGACATCACTCAGATGCCCAGTGTGCTTTTCAAAAGCCCCGTTATCTCGCTGCAATAGGGGATTTACGTAGGTGGGTCGCTTTAGGTTATAGCCAGCGTCTGTATGCGGACCGCGCAGTAAAAATTGGTCGAGAAAACCAAAAAAGCTATCAAACCCCTGCTGGATAGGCCAAGCCTGTTCGCTGCCAAAACCGAGGTGCCATTTACCGACGTGATGAGTCGTGTAGCCCGCCCCGCGCAGCATGTCAGGCAGTGTGATGACCTCCGGCGAAATACCCCTGCCGGAAGGGCGAAAGCCCAGTGACGCCGGATAACGACCCGTTAAAATACCCGCTCTCGTTGCAGAGCAAGTGCTATCCACGTAGTTACGAGTAAAACGAGCGCCCTCAGCCGCTAACTGATTAAGGTTAGGGGTATGGCCCACAGTGGCGCTATTGGCCCCTAAGTCGTTGAAGCCCAAGTCATCCAAAACAATGAACAAAATATTGGGGCGAGGACCCTCGTTCTCACCACTATCACCGACCACCGTGGCCGCGCTCGAAGCAGGTGATGCAAGCAAGGCGAAAAATAAAAATACAAAAGAACGAAGAGCCTCCTGGGGCATAGAGATCATCAAGTGGTCGAATCGATAACCGTCTACCTCAGCCACCACCATCTTTAACCTGTTCGGTGCTTTTACCCTGCCCGCCCTTCGCTTTTTTATTGGCAACCATTGCCTTAAATTTTGAGGCTTGTCGCCTCGCTTCAAGAAAATGGGCAGCATGAACATAGAGCTGCCTTAATTTCTGGTGCTCTTCCTCATTACCAGAAAACAACAGGTCAAGAAGCTGATTGTTTGTATCGGGACCACCGGGTTTTCGCAAAACCCCCAAGCCAAAGCCATGGTTGAATCTAAAAATCTCCGGCTCAGTTTGCAGCAATTCATCAAAAAACTTCCAAGCCCCA
>CALKNZ010000111.1 GCA_938091995.1 uncultured Luminiphilus sp.
TTTGGATTACGAACTCGACGATGAGCAACGAGCCTACGCCAATAGCGCAAAGGAATTTGCTCTTGGAGAACTGGCACCTCATGCGGCAACTTGGGATGCGGAGGCCATTTTCCCGAAGGCCGCATTGAAGGCCGCAGGCGACATGGGGTTCATGGGCATGTATACCCCGGAAAATGCGGGTGGGCTTGCTATGAGCCGTTTAGATGCGAGCCTGATCGTTGAGGAGTTGTCTCGGGGCTGCACCACCACGGCAGCTTTTCTGACTATCCACAATATGGCAACCAATATGATTGGCAAGTATTGTCAACAGGCCGTGATTGATGTGTGGTGCCCAGGACTTGTTGCGGGAGATTTGCTTGCTTCCTATTGTCTGACCGAGCCGGGCGCAGGGTCTGACGCGGCGTCACTGCGGACCCGAGCAGATAGAGATGGCGACATATACCGCGTCAACGGCAGCAAGGTGTTCATTTCCGGAGCAGGTGATACCGATGTTCTAGTTGTGATGACTCGTACTGGCGATGCCGGTGCCAAAGGGATTACCGCATTGCTCATTCCTGCTGATGCCCCCGGCGTAAATTACGGAAAGAAAGAACACAAAATGGGTTGGAATGCACAGCCCACTCGAATGATTACCTTCGACAATGTTGAGGTGCCTATCAGTCACCGCCTTGGCGAAGAAGGGCAGGGTTTTGCGATTGCTATGGAGGGCCTCGATGGCGGCCGGATTAACATCGCCACCTGCTCGGTAGGTACCGCTCAGCAAGCACTTGAAGATGCCCGCGCTTATGTCACCGATCGTAAGCAGTTTGGTCAGGCTATTGCCGACTTTCAAAATACTCAGTTTAAGCTGGCCGATATGCTTACCGAGCTAGTCGCCGCCCGGCAAATGATTCGACTTGCCGCTAGCAAGCTCGATGCGGGGGACCCCCAAGCCTCGACTTACTGCGCAATGGCCAAACGTTTTGCCACAGATGTTGGGTTTAAGGTCTGCAATGACGCTCTGCAGTTGTTCGGCGGTTATGGCTACATTCGTGAATATCCCGTGGAGCGTTATGTTCGCGACACCCGGGTACACCAAATACTCGAAGGGACCAACGAAGTCATGCGCGTCATCGTGGGTCGCAAACTTATGATGGACGGCGCACTGGAGGTTATAAAGTGATGATAAGCCCCTCGGATAAAATTAAAGTCAGTATTGAGGGTCACGTAGCGACGCTCACAATCGATAATCCTGCCGCCAATACTTGGGATACAGAAAGCCTCCCTGCCTTGGGTGCGATCATTGAAGCACTCAATGCGGATGATCAGATCTATGCCTTAGTGCTTACCGGCGCGGGTGAAAAGTTTTTTTCTGCCGGTGCTGATTTGAAGTTGTTTGCCGATGGTAATCCGGAAACCGCACGAATCATGGGCGAGGCGTTTGGCGCAGCTTTTGAGGCCCTCTCAGATTTTCGCGGGGTGTCTGTCGCTGCCATCAATGGCTTTGCGATGGGTGGCGGTTTAGAGGTTGCCATGGCTTGTGATATTCGCGTAGCTGAGAGCCAAGCCAAACTGGCTTTGCCCGAAGCAACAGTCGGCTTATTGCCTTGCGCCGGCGGTACCCAGCGCTTAACCCAATTAGTGGGTCAAGGCTGGGCTAAGCGAATGATCCTCTGTGGTGAGCGTATTAGCGCCGATAAGGCTTTGGCTATTGGATTGGTCGAGGAGGTTGTTGGCACCGGTGAGGCGCTTGGCGTGGCAACGCGTTTGGCCACCAGTGCAGGTGCCCAAAGCCCAACCTCCATTTCCGCCTGCAAGCGACTTATCCATGCGGCGCGTGATATCAGTATTGCAGGAGGGTTGGTTGCAGAACGGTCTGAATTCGTCGCTCTGTTTAGTACTGAAGACCAGCGAGAAGGGGTCAATGCGTTTTTAGAAAAGCGCAAGCCTGCCTGGAAAAACTGTTAGGAAGCCCCGCGATGTCCGGAAAGGTTGATAGTAATTTATTGGGTGATGGCCCTCACCGTATTGGCCATCTCACGTTAAACGCCCCTCAGTCGTTGAACTCTTTGACTCGTGAAATGGTTGAGACCCTGCTGGCCAGTTTAATGGCGTGGCGTGATGATGATAGCGTTGCCGCGGTGTTTATTGATGGGGTTGGAGATAAGGCTTTTTGTGCGGGCGGCGATGTCCAGGCGCTGCGGGAATCTTGCTTGGCAACGCCAGGTGGACCGTGCGATTACGCTGAAAATTTCTTTGCCCGTGAATACCGGATGAACTACATCCTTCATACCTACCCTAAGCCCGTGATCTGCTGGGGTCATGGCGTGGTCATGGGTGGTGGACTGGGTATTCTGGCGGGTTGTCGTCATCGGGTCGTGAGTGAGCGTACTCGTATTGGAATGCCCGAGGTCACAATCGCCTTGTTTCCAGATGTAGGGGGTAGTTGGTTTCTCAATAAAATGCCCGGTCATCTGGGGCGCTTTTTAGCGTTAACAGCGGCCAATATTAATGCAGCTGACGCCTTGTATAGTGGCTTGGGCAATTACTTTCTCGAGCACAAACAGCGCGAGCAGGTTATTGCTACATTAATTTCGAGCGACTGGTCTGTCGGGGACCCTCATGCCACCGTGGCGTCGCTACTGGGAGATTTGCCAGCAGGGGCTGCTCTCCCTCAGGCACAGGTAGAACCCTTAATGGATGAGATCAACGCCTGGGTATCTGGAGATGATCTCGGGGAAATTGTTGATCGTATTGCTCGATGGCAGGGCGATGATCCCTGGTTGGTCAGGGCTCGTGACGGCTTGATTAATGGGTCAAAACTCGCAGCAGCGTGGATTTTTAGACAACTCAATGAAACCCGAGACGCCAATCTCGAGACCGTTTTTATTTCAGAGTTGCGGTTGGCGGCCCACATCATGCGTCATCCAGAGTTTAGTGAAGGGGTTCGTGCGCTGCTGATCGATAAAGATAGAAACCCTCGGTGGACTTACGACGCCGTGGGGTCGGTGCCATCGAACGTTCTCGATGGATTTTTCTCTGACGCCCCGGGTGCGCCCGTTCTTGAACTGCCCTAAATCAAACGACAGGAAAATAGAATGACAAACATTGCCTTTATCGGTCTTGGCAACATGGGTGGCCCCATGGCCAAAAACCTTTTAGCGGCCGGTCACACACTGAATATTTTCGATTTGTCTGAGGCGGCTCTTAACGATGTGGCAGCAGCGGGGGCGACAATTACAGGATCCGCTATCGAGGCCTGTAACAATGCCGAAGTGGTGATTACCATGTTGCCGGCGGGTAAGCATGTGCGGCAGGTTTATATTGGCGATGAGGGCCTCCTCGATCATTTATCCCCGGGAACGCTATGCTTGGATGCCAGTACGATCGATAGTGATACGGCCCGCGATGTGGGTTTGGCTGTCGCGAAACAGGGCATTGAATTTATGGACACGCCGGTGTCTGGCGGGGTGGCGGCAGCAAAGGCGGGCACGTTGGCCTTTATGTGTGGCGGCACATCGGCGGCTTTTGACCGAGCAAAAGTCGTGCTTCAGGCCATGGGCAATGGCGAGAAGATATTTCATGCAGGGCCTGCGGGTGCGGGTCAGGTGGCCAAGGCGGCCAATAACATGCTGTTGGCGGTCCATATGATCGGCACCTGCGAGGCCTTGGCGATGGGCGCCAAGGCAGGTCTTGAGCCTGCGGTCTTGTCAGAAATCATGAAAGCGAGCTCGGGTAATAACTGGTCGCTACAAGTTTACAACCCCTGGCCAGACGTTATGCCTGGTGCACCTGCGGGCAATAACTACCAGCCTGGTTTTATGGTGGATCTTATGGTGAAGGATCT
>CALKNZ010000112.1 GCA_938091995.1 uncultured Luminiphilus sp.
GCGTGCCCCTTAAACACCACATCCTCCTGACGAATCGAGAGCTTTTCACCCGAGGCAATCAGTAACTGCTCCCTGACGATATCCACCCCAGTGATCATCTCCGTCACCGGGTGCTCTACCTGCACCCGGGTATTCATTTCAATAAAATAAAAACCGCCGTCTTCGTACAGAAACTCAAAAGTGCCGGCACCGCGATAACCAATATCGATACACGCTTTGACACAGGCTTCGCCAATTTCATCCCGCAGCCTCTGATCGATACCGGGTGCAGGCGCCTCTTCAATGACTTTCTGGTGACGGCGCTGCAGCGAGCAGTCACGATCACCCAAGTGAATAGCATTGCCCTGGCCATCGGCGAGTACCTGAACCTCCACGTGACGGGGTCGCTGAAGAAACTTCTCGATATACACCACCGGTGAACCAAAGGCCGCCTTGGCCTCTGACTGTGTCACCTGAATAGAGCTGAGCAGGACTTCCTCGTTGTGCACGACGCGCATGCCGCGACCACCTCCCCCCGCCGCGGCCTTTACGATCACGGGATAACCAATATCCCGGGCAATACGCAAAACCTCATCGGGGTCATCTGGAACGGCACCCTCTGAACCCGGCACCGTAGGCACTCCCGACCGCTGCATTTGGTGTTTTGCCGACACCTTGTCACCCATTAGGCGAATGGTCTCGGCAGTTGGACCAATAAATACAAAGCCGCTTTTCTCAACCTGCTCGGCAAAATCCGCATTTTCCGATAAGAAGCCGTAGCCCGGGTGGATGGCATCGGAATTGGTTACCTCGGCGACGCTAATAATCGCAGGCACATTGAGGTAACTCAGTGCGGAATTTGGCGGGCCAATACAAACGGCCTGATCTGCCAGTCGCACGTGCTTCAATTCACGATCAGCTGTGGAGTGAACTGCAACAGTCTTAATGCCTAATTCTCGGCAAGCACGCAGGATTCGTAAGGCAATTTCGCCGCGATTGGCGATCAAAACTCTCTCTAACATCAAATGATTCCTCTAGGTCGGTAGCGCCAGGGGCCACCTCCAGGGTCAGGCAATGGTGATGAGGGGTTGGTCAAATTCTACAGGCTCGCCATCGACAACATGAATAGCCGTTACCGTACCGGCTCGGTCCGCTTCGATCTGATTCATCATCTTCATCGCTTCAACAATGCAAAGGACATCGCCAACGCGAACTGTTTGGCCCACTTCAATGAAAGCGCTGGCCTCGGGGCTGGGCGATCGATAGAACGTACCCACCATGGGCGACAGCACCGCGTTATCTGTGGAGACCGACTCTACTGCCGGTTCTGGCGCGGCAGGAGCCGCCGCAGGGGCTGGGGCAGCGGCCACCGGCGCTGGCATCGCAGACGGTGGTGCATAATTTACCGCTGCTTGCGCAGCATAGCTGTTACGGCTTATGCGAACCGATTCCTCACCTTCTATAATTTCAATTTCGTCAATATTTGACTCTTCCAACAGCTCAATCAATTTTTTGACTTTGCGGATATCCATAGTAACGATCCTCAAGCAGGCTTAAGATTTGGCGTAAGTTTTTTGAGTGCCCCGGCAAGGGCGCAGTCATAACCGAAACTACCCAAGCCGCAGATAACACCCTCGGCTATATCAGATAGGTAACTGTGCTGACGAAAACTTTCACGGGCGTGCACGTTGGATATATGCACCTCAATAAAAGGGATCGCAACACCCAACAGAGCATCCCGCAGCGCAATGCTCGTGTGCGTCAAGGCAGCAGGATTAATTATAATAAAACGGGTATTGGCTTCGGGAGCACCGTGAATCGCGTCTATCAAGTCGTGTTCGGCATTGCTCTGTATGCAGGACATTGAAACCTGTGCACGCTCAGCCTCGGCGCACAGTCGTGCAGTAATCGTCTCTAGGGACTCACTCCCATAACGATCGGGCTCTCGCGTCCCCAACAAATTCAAGTTGGGTCCGTTGATTAACAAAATATCAGACATCTCGACAATTCGCTGCTAGTTCACGTCAGTTATATTGCTTTTCGGCGCATTCTGAACCATACGAATCGACCTGTCTAATGGATTGGCGCAAATGTGAGTCTCCAATAGAGCAGATAGAACAGGATGCGCGGGTAAGCGGGCGACCATCAATTGGTTAAAATTTAACCTTTGTGCTTCATACCAACGGCATTGCGCTGTATGCTTTCTCGCCCCAGTTCGTGCCCTGGTGAGTATTAGTGGCTGATATGCCAACCCCACAAGTAACCCGTCCCTCCTTGCACAATGCAACAGAGGCAAGCAGCGCCGTGCCTACAGGTTTACAGATTGGAGCACTACAGTTGGCCAATCCTGTGGTGCTCGCGCCAATGGCGGGAGTCACCGATTTACCGCTAAGAGAGATTTGTGTCGATCTCGGTGCGAGCATGGCGGTTGCAGAAATGCTCACATCCGACTCAAAATTACTGTCATCACGAAAATCAACTTTGCGCCGATGCCACAGCTCCCGAGGGGGACTCAGATCGGTGCAAATTGTCGGTAGCGAGCCTCAGCAGCTCGCCGACGCCGCCCGGCACAACGCCGATGACGGTGCCGATATTATTGATATCAATATGGGCTGCCCGGCGAAAAAAGTTTGCAAAAAGGCCGCGGGTTCAGCTTTGCTCGCCGATGAACGTCGAGTGGCTGAAATTTTAAATGCGGTGGTGTCCGCCGTTAATGTGCCCGTGACGCTCAAAATTCGTACCGGCATTTCTGCTCAACACCGCAACGGCGTGGCCATTGCGAAGATTGCCGAAGATGCCGGCATTCAGCTGCTTACGGTTCACGGCAGAACGAGAGCCGACCGTTTCAAGGGTGAAGCCGAGTATCAGACGATTACTGACATCGTCGACAGCGTGAATATTCCTGTGTTGGCCAATGGCGATATCACCACTCCAGAGAAAGCGCTTGCCGTGCTAGAGCAAACGGGTGCAGCAGGTATTATGATTGGACGTGGGGCCTTAGGGCGCCCCTGGCTACCGGGGGTTATTGCACAATTTTTATCGGGGGCCAGAACCACTGAGCCCTCACTCACTGAACGCTTTTTACAAATGCGCAAGCACCTAACTGCCCTGCACGACTTTTACGGTGACTTTATGGGCGTTCGTATTGCAAGAAAACATATTGGCTGGTTTTTTGACGCTGCAGAAACAGATCTGTCTGAGGATTTTTCAAGTTGGAAACGGCACTTTAATGCGCTAGAAAATACCGAAGCTCAGCAAACGCTACTACACACACTGGAACTACACTGCAGTGGCAGTGACAGCCCCTCTACAAACCAAAAGAACGAGCTCGCAGCGTGACCTCCGAAAAAAAATCCACCACACCGCCGCCCCTTCGCGAAAGCGCCAAAGAAAGCATTACGCACTATTTTGAGCAACTTGATGGCGCCACCTGCACCGACCTTCACGCGCTGGTTCTTGCTCAGGTCGAAGAGCCGCTATTTCGTGCCGTGCTACAAGAGACCGGTGGCAACCAAAGCAAAGCTGCTGCGATGCTAGGCCTGAACAGAGGTACGCTGCGTAAAAAACTTCGTCAATATCATCTTATATAACCGTTATTAACCCCTCCGTTTAGGACCCTTGACACCATGACTGAGTCACAACTAGCCCCCGTACGCCGTGCCCTGATCAGCGTCTCTGACAAAACCGGCATCGTAGATTTTGCTCAAGCACTTATCGATCGTCAGGTGGTTTTACTGTCTACGGGAGGAACCTGCAAAATGCTGCGGGAGGCTGGACTTGCAGTGACCGAAGTTTCTGATCACACCGGCTTCCCCGAAATGATGGACGGCCGAGTAAAAACACTGCACCCCACCATTCATGGTGGCATTCTAGGGCGCCGCGGTACCGACGATGACATCATGGCGAGCCACGATATCGCCCCTATTGATATGGTCGTGGTTAATCTTTATCCCTTTGAAGCCACTGTTGCTCGCCCCGACTGCAGCCTTGAGGATGCCATTGAAAATATCGACATTGGTGGACCGACCATGGTTCGTGCGGCCGCGAAAAACCATAGAGACGTTACTATCGTCGTCGATGCCGGTGACTATGCCTGCCTAATAGAAGAACTCGACGCCAACAATAATTCGATAAGACACGAAACTCGCTTCGATCTTGCGATTAAAGCCTTTGAGCACACGGCACATTACGATGGTGCGATTGCCAACTACTTTGGCCAACAGTTGGGCAATGGCAGCGAGGGCTTTCCGCGCACGCTTAACCTACAGCTCGTTAAAACTGAGACCATGCGCTACGGGGAAAATCCCCATCAACAAGCCGCCTTTTATTGTGAGCACGCACCCAAAGAGGTCGGCATTGCTACAGCCACTCAGTTGCAGGGTAAAGCCCTGTCGTACAACAACGTCGCAGATACCGACGCCGCATTGGAATGCGTCAAAAACTTTCAAGAACCGGCCTGCGTCATTGTAAAACACGCCAACCCTTGTGGCGTTGCCGTGTCTGATTCCTTGGGTGAGGCCTACGACCTCGCTTTTAGCACCGACCCTGAATCGGCCTTTGGGGGGATTATTGCATTTAACCGTGAGTTGGATGCCGCTACAGCACAGGCAATTGTCGACCGACAATTTGTAGAGGTCATTATTGCCCCTGAAGTTAACGACGCGGCACTGTCTGTAATCGCGGCGAAGAAAAATATTCGCGTACTAAAAACGGGACAGTGGACCTCGGCCATGGGTGCTCAGGACTTCAAGCGGGTCAACGGGGGCCTGTTGGTGCAGGATCGTGATGACGGCATGATCAGTCGGGGTGAGCTGCAGGTAGTCAGTCGGCGTCAACCCACCGAGCAAGAGTGGCTCGACTTACTATTTGCCTGGAAAGTTGCTAAATACGTGAAGTCCAATGCCATTATCTATGCCGCTAATAATCGAACAATTGGCGTGGGCGCAGGACAGATGTCCCGGGTTAATTCTGCCCGAATTGCTGCTATTAAGGCCGAGCACGCCAATCTTGAGGTTCGAGGTGCCATTATGGCATCGGATGCTTTTTTCCCTTTTCGCGACGGTATCGACAGCGCTGCAGAGCGCGGCATTGCCGCGGTAATTCAGCCCGGGGGCTCAATTCGTGATGACGAGATTATCGCTGCTGCAGACGAAGCCAATATGGCCATGGTCTTCACAGGCATGCGGCATTTTCGTCACTAATTAACCGGGAGAAGGGCGACGATGAATATTCTTGTTGTGGGAGGGGGTGGCCGCGAACATGCCCTGTGCTGGAAGCTAGCGCAAGCCAACCATGTCGATCATGTCTATGCTTGCCCGGGCAATGCGGGTACCGCGGGCGAGCCTGGAGTGACTAACGTCGCCCTGGACGTTATGGACTTTAGCGGTTTGGCGAGCTTTGCCGAAAGCCATGATGTCGACCTTACAGTGATTGGCCCAGAAGCCCCTTTAGTAGGCGGGGTTGTTGACTACTTTACAGCCCGAGGACTGGCCTGCTTTGGGCCCAGTCAAGCGGCCGCACAATTGGAGGGATCCAAGGCTTTTACCAAGGATTTTCTAGCCCGTCATAACATTCCCACTGGGGCCTACGCCAACTTCACCGAACTCGACCCTGCCCTAGCTTATTTGCGTGCCCACGGCGCACCCATAGTGGTCAAGGCCGATGGCCTTGCGGCAGGCAAAGGTGTCATCGTCGCAGAAACCCTGACCCAGGCCGAGGAAGCCGTCACCGATATGCTTTCGGGCAATGCGTTTGGCGAAGCGGGCTGCCGGGTGGTCATTGAAGAGTTTCTGGCGGGGGAAGAGGCTAGCTTCATCGTCATTGCCGATGGCCACACCGCCCTGCCCATGGCTAGCAGCCAAGACCACAAACGCATTGGAGAGGGCGATACCGGCCCGAATACCGGCGGTATGGGTGCGTATTCCCCGGCCCCGGTTGTGACCTCGGCCATTCATGACCGTATTATGAATGAGGTAATTAACCCAACATTGGCGGGTATGGCTGCCGATGGTATGCCTTACACCGGTTTTTTGTATGCGGGTCTTATGATCGACACCTCGGGCAATCCCAGAGTTATCGAATTTAACTGCCGATTTGGCGATCCAGAAACCCAACCGATTATGATGCGGCTAAAGAGCGATCTCGACGGGCTTTGTCGTGCTGCACTTTCGGGCGATCTCGGCAATACCACAGCTCAGTGGGATGATCGAGCGGCTTTGGGGGTGGTGCTCGCTGCCGAGGGCTATCCGGGCAGTTATGCAAAAGGGGCGGTTATTGAGGGTCTGGCTAACGTCGACTCAGATACCGCAAAAGTGTTTCATGCTGGCACTGAAGATAGAGACGGCGTTTATCACACCAGTGGAGGCAGAGTTTTGTGCGTTACCGCACTGGGCATCGATATTACCGCAGCACAGGCATCGGCTTATGCCGCCGCCGACAAAATACAATGGCCTGGCAAAACCCTGCGACGTGATATTGGCTGGCGGGCTATAGATCGCTAAAGTAGTGCTGAACTCTGGAGAGCACACCCCGTTATGAGCCAACGCGAACTCACCCCTGTCGACCGACTCCTGGTTGAGGTAGATGGCATGCTGAAAACGCTGTCACGCCGTGGTGCCTCAGCATTACGGCCCTCCCCCGCAGTCGGCCACAGCGACACTCAGCTGTCGGCGCGGGAGCGAAAGCACTCTGGTGGACTTATGCGGGTAAATCACACAGGGGAAGTCTGTGCCCAAGCGCTGTATCAAGGGCAGGCCTTAACTGCCAAATCTGCAGGCACCCGAACAGAAATGCAGGAGGCTGCCCAAGAAGAAATCGACCACCTGGTTTGGTGCGAGGAGCGTTTGGAAGAATTGGGCACTCGCCCTAGCGTACTCAACCCTATTTTTTATGGTGCATCTTTAGCTATGGGAGCTGTTGCGGGCTTGGTGGGTGACGGCGTTAGCCTTGGGTTTGTGCACGCGACAGAAGAGCGAGTGGCAAGCCATCTGCGCAGTCATTTAAAAACACTGCCTGAAACTGATCGCAAATCGCAGTTGATCCTGCAGACGATGCTTGAAGACGAGGAACGTCACGGTGAAAACGCCCTCAAAGCGGGCGGACAGGAGTTGCCCCAGCAGGTTAAGCGCATTATGACTCAAGCCTCCAAACTCATGACGAGCACCACCTACTGGATCTGAGTCGCGCCTGCCTGCGCGAGAACATTAAGGCGCCTTGGCCTCTTCGACAGCGAAACTGTGAGACACCTGCACGCCAGCCTTGGACAACATGATAGAGGCCGAGCAGTATTTTTCGGCAGACAGCTCAACAGCCCGACGAACCTGACCTTCCTTCACCCCGTGACCGGTCACCACAAAGTGTAAATTCATCGACTCGAATACCGCGGGAATCGCATCTGCTCGCTCTGCCTGAAGCTCCACGCGACAATCAGTCACCTGCTGCCTCGACTTCTTGAGCATAGCAATGACGTCATAAATCGCGCAGCCACCGGTACCCAAAAGTAGCATTTCCAACGGCCTGAGAGACTGATTTCGCCCCCCCAGATCCTCTGGACCATCCATCACTACTGTATGCCCACTACCTGACTCGGCCACAAACATCGCGCCGTCAAGCCACTTCACCGTACCCTTCATTGCTGTGACACTCCGCAACAGTCCTGCGTAAAAAACATTCAAACCATGAGAAAACCCATCATAACGGCTTCCCAAGATGCCGTCACAAAATACGATTATCCGTTGAGATACGACGATTATTAGCTCAAACTACAATTTCTTTACTGTGAATTAGATCTCAGAATGAAAGCTGAAGTACTGGGCCAAATGAGAAGGTAGAAATTTTGCCCAAACCGCGCGCGAGACTTTTATTTAGAGAGCATGCAAAGACTGTTAAAAAAGGCATGCTAATAAATTAATTTATGTAAGTTTGGGCGTTGAGCTGTGAAAACAATAAGCTCAAACTGACAGAGGGATACTGCCAAGGATGCTCCAAGATGAAAGCTGAAGTACTGCGCCAGATCCCTGAGGTCGAAAACTTCCTCAGACAATGTGAGCGGCTGACCTTTAAGCAGCGTCAAAGCATTGTTAAACAGGGCGACCCTAGCGATTCTATTTACTTGATTTTAGAAGGTTCAGTTTCGGTCATTATCGATGGCGATGACGAAGACGCACATCAAGAGATGGTCGTGAGTTATCTCAATCCGGGGGATTTCTTTGGCGAAATGGGTTTGTTCGGCGAAGAGGTGCGCACCGCCAACCTCATTGCCAGAGTACCGGTAGAAGTCGCCCGAATTAGCTACGATCGTTTTCATCAGGTGCGTAGCAGTTACCCTGAAATACTCTATGTACTGGCTACCCAAATTGGCCATAGACTGCGAACAACGACTCGCAAGCTCACTGACCTGGCTTTTGTTGACGTCGCAGGACGCATTGCTCAGACCCTTAACGACCTCACAAGTGAACCCGATGCGATGACACATCCCGAGGGCATGCAGATTCGCATCACTCGTCAAGAACTGGGCAAAATTGTGGGCTGTTCAAGGGAAATGGCGGGACGAGTTCTAAAGGCCCTGCGCCAGGATGGCCTTATCGAAGTAAAAGGTAAAACGATTGTGGTGTTGCGAGAGCCAAAAGACGTGCTGCCTAGTGAAGCAGGCACACTTCCCTGAGAGCATTCCAAAGTAATATAGCCCTTCACCCCAGGACGAGCCCCGACTGACTGTTGCATCGAGTGAAGCACTATATACCTAGGACTTTAAGTAAAGTTTAGGCTATCTAACTGAAGAGCCGACGAAGCTCTGACCCAGGGTCGGCAGCCCGCATAAATGCCTCCCCGATAAGAAAAGTGTCGACACCCGCATTGCGCATGCGAACTACGTCTTCAGCAGTATGAATGCCACTTTCAGTGACCACCTGAATGTTATGGGGGATGCCTGGCAGCAAACTAAGCGTTGTGTCTAAGTCGGTATCAAAGGTATGCAGATCGCGATTATTAATACCCACTAGGCTCGGTTCTAATTGCAGCGCTTCCTCGAGCTCGGATTGGTCATGAACTTCTATTAAAGCGTCAAGTCCCGCCTCTATGGTTACGTGGTAAAGCTCTTGTAAGTGCGCAAACTCTAGGCAGGAGACAATAAGCAAAATGGCGTCCGCCCCGAGTGCCTTGGCTTCCCATATTTGATAGGGATCGATCGTAAAATCCTTACGAATCACCGGTAGTGAGCAGGCATCTCGCGCTTCGGCTAAATAGGCATCTGCACCCTGAAAAAAATCGATATCCGTAAGCACAGACAAACAGGCAGCACCACCGGCCTCGTAACTAGTGGCAATTTCCGCAGGCTGAAAATCTGCGCGAATAACCCCCTTGCTAGGGCTCGCCTTTTTTACCTCGGCAATTACCGCCGGTTGACCTGCAGCCGCGCGCTGTTGAAGCGTCTTAATGAAGCCACGGGTCGGCGCAGCCTGAGCCGCTAAGCTTCTCACCGTAGGTAGATCTCGCTGGCGTTTGCGGTCCCTAACCTCTTCAACTTTCCGGTCAATAATTTTCTTAAGGACAGTGGGTGTTGTTAACTTTCTGCTCATGGTGCGTCAGCCGGTAACTGACGACTAAAGGAAACGAAAGCCTCAAGCTTATCGAAGGCCGCCCCCGAGGCAATCGCATCATCGGCGGCTGAAATTCCTGCCTTCAATGTCTTTGCCACGCCAGACACATAGACTGCGGCACCGGCGTTAAGAGCAATAATAGAGCGTGCACGCTGCTCACTCTCGCCAGATGCTAAAGACAGCGCCGATTTAATCAGCTCGGCAGACTCCTGAGCAGAACTCACCCCCAATCCCCTGAGGTCTTCATGTCCATGCCCATAGTCATTGGGATCAATTTGAAAACGCTCAACCACACCATCGCGCATTTCCCAGACAGACGTGGGGGCGGCGATAGAAATTTCGTCAAGGCCATCGGTGCTACTTACCACTAGTGCGTGCTTACTACCTAACTTACTCAGCGATTCGGCTATGGATTGGCAGATGTCTGGGCTGAACACGCCTAAAACTTGGCGCTCCACGTGGGCCGGATTGGTCAATGGCCCGAGAATATTAAACAAGGTTCGCATGCCAAGATCCTTTCGCGGACCTATCGCATGCTTCATGGCGCCATGGTGTGCTGGAGCAAACATAAAGCCAAGCCCGACGGTCTCTATACTCTCAGCAATACGCGCCGGTGATAGATCGAGGGGCATGCCCAAGGTTTCCAGAACGTCAGAGGAACCACTTGAACTGGAAACCGACCGGTTGCCATGCTTTGCTACTCGTCCACCCGCAGCAGCGACCACAAAACTCGCCGCGGTAGAGACATTAAATAAATTGGCACCGTCACCCCCGGTTCCAACAAGATCGACCAAGTGTTCTTGGGATACCTGCACGCGAGTCACTAGACTGCGCATTACCTCTGCGGCACCCACAATTTCGTCGATCGTCTCGCCTCTTATGCGTAAGGCAATCAGCAATGCACCGATCTGAGCCGGCGTTGCTGCCCCTGTCATGACTTCTGTCATCACCACGCGCATGTCATCTCTGGATAACGACTGCCCTTCGGC
>CALKNZ010000113.1 GCA_938091995.1 uncultured Luminiphilus sp.
GTCGAAAAGAAAGTTTTCTAAAGGGGTGGCTGAGGTAAACAGGTGTTCAAGGTGCTCTGCGCCTCGGGCGCGCACCAAAGAGTCAGGATCTTCCCCGTCGGGCAGGAACAAAAAGCGCGCTTGCCGTCCGTCCTGCATGACGGGCAGAGTGCTTTCTAACGCTCGAAAAGCGGCCTTGCGTCCCGCCTCATCACCATCGAAACAAAATACCACCTCTGGAACATGTCGGAATAGCCGCTCCATATGGGCTTCGCTGGTGGCGGTGCCCAAAGTGGCAACGGCATAGCCAATGCCGTACTGAGCGAGGGCAATAACGTCCATATACCCTTCGACCACAACAATACGCGTGAGGCTTCGTTCTGACTTGCGCGCCTGATACAGACCATAAAGCTCGCGGGACTTGTGGAAAACCGGCGTCTCGGGAGAGTTGAGGTATTTTGGCTTATCGTCCCCCAGAACTCGGCCACCAAAGGCAATAACCCGACCTCGGGCATCAAGAATGGGGAAGACAATTCGATCACGAAAACGATCGTAAGTGCGGCCGCGGTCATTGGTGACCAGCATGCCACCATCGGTAAGGCGTTTGATCTGCTGTGCATCGTTATCGGCGGTTTGCAGCAGGTTGTCCCACCCGGGCGGCGCAAAACCCAGGCGGAAGGCTCGGGCAATTTCACCGCTAAGGCCTCGGCCCTTCAGGTAGGCAACGGCGCGCTTGGCCTCCGCGTGGCCCCTAAGGCTGTGTTCGTAAAAGCGAGTGGCTTGTTCCAGCTGCTCAAGAATGGGGCGATTGGTGTCTTGGGGTGGCGCTTGTCCCGGTCTAAGTTCCTCTTTGGGCACCTGCAACCCCACGGTTTGCGCGAGAGACTCTACGGCTTCAGGAAACTCCTGCCGCTCATAATCCATGAGAAACCCCAGAGCGTTGCCCCCGGCACCACAACCAAAGCAATAATAAAATTGTTTACCGGGATTTACTGAAAAAGAAGGGGTTTTTTCGTCGTGGAAGGGACAGCAGGCGGAAAAATTCTTGCCGGTCTTTTTGAGCTTCACCCGGCGATCAATAACTTCGACAATATCTACGCGATCGAGTAAATCGTCGATAAATTTTTGAGGGATGCGTGCCACGAGGCTAGAGGCGGGCCGCGTTCAAATCAGCCGTTGAGCTTGGCCTTAACCAGCTTAGAGACCTCACCCATATCGGCACGCCCTTGCATTTTGGGCTTGAGCACGGCCATTAAAGGACCCATGGCTGCCATGCCTGTCGCGTCAATTGAGGAGAGAGCTTCGTCGATGGCATTGGCAATATCAGCGGCGCTGAGTTGTTCGGGCAGGAATTCCTGAATAACCGCGATCTCTGAATCTTCCTGAGCGGCCAGCTCTTCGCGATTGGCATCGCGGTATTGTGTTGCTGAGTCTCGGCGCTGTTTCACCATCTTATCGAGGATGGTTAGCGCTCTGGCGTCATCAATGTCGATGCGCTCATCGACTTCGATACGTTTGAACTCGGCTTGAATGAGCCGAATGGTCCCTAGCCGAGGCTTGTCTCGGGCTTTCATGGCGGCTTTCATTTCCGCCTTGATCGTAGCGACCAGATCAGTCACGTCGTATTACCAAGAATCAATACAGACGCTGTCGCTTGCGATTCTCGCGCGACATTTTCTTGGCATGGCGCTTAACTGCAGCAGCAGCTGCACGCTTACGAATGGTTGTGGGCTTCTCATAGTGCTCGCGCTTGCGGACTTCAGCGAGTAAACCTGCTTTTTCGCACGAACGCTTGAAGCGCCGCAGTGCGACGTCGAAGGGCTCGTTTTCTTTAACCTTAACTGCCGGCATTAACGTTGCTTCCTGTTTTGTTACTTGAGTCTGTTGGTTTATCCACAGCCTGTCTTCGGTGACGAGACCGACGGCGGGCGCGCAGTATAGGCACCCACACGGTATTTTGCAAAGGCAATCAACGTGTTACTTTGCCGCGCTTGGGGTGCTAGGAGGTCTGTTTTGAGGGTTTTGGGGATTGAAACCAGTTGTGATGAGACTGGCGTCGCGGTCTATGATACCGATCGAGGTTTATTGGCCGAGGCTTTATATAGCCAAGTTGAGGTGCATGCCGAGTACGGTGGCGTGGTGCCTGAGCTCGCCTCTCGAGATCATATTCGAAAAACTTTGCCCCTGGTTAACGAAGTATTAAAGCGCGGTGGATTGCAGAAAACCGACCTAGAGGGCATTGCCTACACAGCGGGTCCGGGCCTTATGGGGGCACTTATGGTGGGGGCTACGCTGGGGCGCTCTATGGCCCTGGGCCTGGGTATTCCGAGTTTGGGCGTACACCACATGGAGGGGCATTTACTGGCCCCAATGCTGGGGGAAAACCCGCCCGAGTATCCCTTTATTGCTTTGCTGGTCAGCGGTGGGCACAGCCAGCTAGTCAGAGTCGATGGCCTGGGTCGCTATACATTACTGGGAGAATCGGTCGACGATGCGGCGGGTGAAGCCTTTGACAAGACGGCCAAATTACTTGATTTGCCTTACCCCGGGGGGCCACAGGTGGCCAAATTGGCCGAAAATGGCAATCCTGAGCGTTTCGATTTCCCTCGACCTATGGTTCGCCAGCCCGGTCTTGATATGAGTTTTAGCGGTTTGAAAACCCATACACTTACGACTGTTAGAGCGTGTCGAGAAGCCACCGGGCTTACTGATCAGGATAGGGCTGATATTGCCTGCGCCTTTGAGATGGCCGTTGTTGATACCTTGGTTATCAAATGCCGCAGGGCCCTAGAGCAAGAATCCCTCAAGACGCTGGTTATGGCCGGAGGGGTCAGTGCAAACCGACGCCTCAGGAAAATTTTGGCCGAAAAATTGGGTCCCAAGGGTGTGGCGGTGCATTACCCCCCTTTAGCGCTGTGCACCGATAACGGTGCCATGATTGCCTATGCGGGGGCGCTGAGGCTCGCGGCAGGTCAGCGTGACCCCGATGATGTTGAAGTGCGGCCACGCTGGCCCATGACGTTGTTACATCCACCGGAGGTGGCATGAGCGATAAGGTGTTTATTAGCGGGCTGCGGGCTGAAACGGTGATAGGCGTCTATGACTGGGAGCGCAGCATAAGACAGCCGTTGGTTTTTGATATTGAAATGGCAACGGATGTGACGGCGGCGGCTAAAGATGACGACCTGACCAAGGCGATTGATTATGCGGCTATTTCCCAACGAGTGATCGACGAGGTGCAAAGTTCATCTTTTCAGCTCATTGAAACCCTCGCTGAGCATCTCGCTCGAATTATTCTCAATGATTTTGGCGTGAGCTGGGTGCAATTGCGGGTGCTCAAGCCCACGGCGGTTGCCCAGGCCGATGCGGTAGGTGTGCAGATTCAGCGAGGCGATGCCTCTTTTAATTAGGCTTACCCAACTTGGGTCCAAGCAAGCAGGCCAAGAACCCGCAGGCCCAGAACACACAGGCCCAGAACACACAGGCCCAGAACACACAGGCCCAGAACACAGGCTCAGAACCCGCAGGCCCAGCACACGGATTGCCTAATCTGCCTTGCGGTATGGGATTTACCTTGAGTCGTTGACCAAGTCTTTGGTCAGTACTGTAGCAATTGCCGCAACTCGGGCTTCTCTTATGGCCTTACCCAGAGCCGGGCCGGTAAGCCCGGATTCCAGCAACGTTTGAGCTTTAACCTCATTGGCAGCTTCTTTAGCCTGCTGCAATGCGATGCAGCTGGGGTGCTTTGCCGGGGCGTCTGACTCTAACGCCGCCGCCGCCTCGCAAAATCCATCAAACGGTTCAGGCCGTCGCAGTGCATCTAAGCCTTCCAGCAGTATCATGCAGCCGCCGGGATCTCTCAGGGCTTCTTTGGTGCGGGGGCGCCAAGTGGTTAAACGATCGGCAAGATCTCGGA
>CALKNZ010000114.1 GCA_938091995.1 uncultured Luminiphilus sp.
ATAAAACCTAGGCCCAAATGGAACAACATTAGGCCTCGCGACAATAATGATCGATAAACCGCTGATGTTCCGGTAACTGACTCACTAAGCGCTCAACCGAGCCATGGATTCCACCCAGAAAATCCCGCAGCTCCTGTTCATCCATCATATTGACAATGGGATGGTACTGCTCAGGGCTAAGGCCCTGACCCAGCATGACTTGAGTCCAAGAATTCTCTCCAAACAGCTCCGTTGGAACCTTGAATACGCGCCCTGTTTCCTTGAATAAATCAATACGATGTTGCAAGGACTCAGGAATCTCCATAGTTCTGCAATGACGCCAAAACGGAGTGTCGGTGCGATTGGTGACGTGATAGTGAAGAATAATGAAGTCGCGTATGTTCTCGATCTCAAACTTCATTTGGTTATTGAACTCGTCAATGTCGGGCTGGCGCACCCCATCCGAGGGGAACATTTGCATGAACCTAACAATACCGCGCTGGATGAGATGAATGCTTGTCGACTCCAAAGGCTCCATGAAACCGCTGGACAACCCAACCGCGACACAATTCTTCACCCAATGACGCCGACGTGTTCCTGTTTGAAATTTTATGGGTCGAGGGTCGGTCACCAGCTCACCCTCAAGGTTGCTGCGCAATTTTGCCTCTGCCTCATCACGAGACCAAAACTTACTGCAATACACCAAACCGTTGCCTGTGCGATGCTGCAGTGGAATACGCCACTGCCATCCCGCCTCATGGGCAATGGAGCGGGTGTAAGGAATGGGCGGCTGAACATTTTCTGTTTGCACCGCCAAGGCACTGTCACAGGGTAACCAGTGCTGCCAATCATCGTAACCAGCATGCAAGGTCTGCTCAATCAGCAGGCCTCTAAAGCCAGTGCAATCGACAAAAAAGTCACCGTCGATTTGTTGTCCGCTCTCTAGGCGTAGCCCTGTGATAAACCCGGTTTGCTCGTGCTGCTGCACCGCTGCAATTTTACCCTCGATACGAACAGCCCCATGTTCTTCCGCAATTTTTCGCAGGAAAGCCGCATAACGCGATGAATCGAAATGATACGCATAGTTAAGATTCTGATTAGGTAACACCGCGAACCGATTCTGCTTGGCAGCGGCCCATTCATTACAGTACTCACCAAACTCCTTACTGATGCCCAGCTCTTTACCTTTGAGCCAAAAGTGTTGAAAACCCGCCGCCCAGCAATCTTTGCCGGTGTAGCCAAATGAGTGAATATAGTCCTTACCCACGTCGTGCCAGTTTTCAAAGGAGATGCCAAGCTTAAAGGTGCCACCGACGGCACTAATAAAGTCCTGCTCCTTAATTTTGAGCAGTTCATGTAGCGTCAGGAGCGTCGGGATGGTTGCCTCCCCCACACCCACGGTGCCAATCTCTTCAGACTCTACTAGTGAAACCTTGACGGTTTTTCCCAGCAACTTGGCCACCGCAGCTGCCGCCATCCAGCCGGCAGTACCCCCTCCGGCTATGACAACGTGTTTGATCTTCTGATGTTCCATTGACCTGACTCCAAGTGCCTACAGGGCGACGTTATGTCTTCAATCTATTGAGTAATTCTTCGCGAAGGCGATCTGCCTCAATTTTATTCATTTCACCCAGGCAACCCAACGCATGTTCGGGAATATGTTCTGTGGCCTCTGGGTCGGGCTCGAACACATAGAAATTCATCAATCTCTGCCAGGCTAAGCGCTGTGCCTCAGGCAAGTGGCGAATAGCCAGCACCCCGTGAAGCAAAGCGTTAAATGGCGAACCAAAGTGCTGCTCATGGTCGAGCCACCAGTAGTTCACCAGTAAATTACAATCAGACAGCGCCTTGACGTGGTGCCACCACATACTCGGAATAAAAATGGCGTCACCCGGACCCAATTCACAACTTTGAGACGCCGCCATGGCCTCGCGAAATCGCGGGAACTTATCGTAATCAGGCGCATCAAAATCTACCAAACTGATGGGTTGACCCGATGGCGTTCGATCAAGGGGACCTACATAAAGATTGCCAATTTGGTCCGTAGGGAACAGGGTGAAGTGGCGGCGCCCGTAAACAACGCAGGCCACATTACTGGGAAAATCGTAGTGGGCAGAAACCGTTGTTCGATTGCCCAACCAAAAATTGACTAAGGGATCACCGGGAATTTTGAGCGCATTAGCTTTTTCAAAACCGGGCAACCATCCCGCCACCGGGGTTGATCCTACATAAATAGATAATGGCTCTTTGTTTTCTGGGTCTTTCTGTTCCCTTAAGCGCTGCAGTATGTCTTCCAACGGGGCATTCCCACTGCGAAAGTTAAACCCGTTAAACGCGCCGTTGTAACCAAACCGACCAGCCACCTCAGTGGGGGCCACATAAGCGGTGACAGGCTTAGCCGTCCAGAATTTTGAAAGATAGGTCTCAAGCTGCTCGAGGTCACCATCACCCTCCGGAATTGCAGGCCAACTCGCTACCAGCCCACGCAATACCAGCGGCTCGTCTCGCTCAAACACCCACGAAGGAATCGCATCGGGGGTAATCCCCTCTACGCTTTCGACAATTCTAGGCATCTGTGCTGTCACAGGTTGGCGTCTCGAGCTTGTTGTTTGAACTGGATCAATCGCCCCATATTTGACAATGACGCCAGCATCATAAACAAAGGCATAAGAAATCCCTGCTGAGACAGTTGCTCGAGATTATCTGCCGACAGAGCTCTCACACGATCTTCGTTAATAACGGAGAAGCCCAACAACTGATTTTTCGAACCGTCCTGCAAGCTAATGTCCAGGGTAATGGACTCAACCAGATCGAGGTCAGCAAGACACTGCGTAAACCGTTGGGTATGCCCTGCGCCCTCATGAATTTTTTCCAGCAAATCAGCGCGCTGCTCCAGGTACTCAGTCCTTCCACCTAAGGGCTGAAAAACAGCCTCTCCCTCGGTCCCTTTAGATACCCGGGGATGGGCCATATCAACGCTCAGCAAACGCACTTCCTCGCCTTCTGGAGATTGATGCTGTCCTATCAAAAAAGGACCTTTGCGCATGAATGCAGGCCGACTCAGTGCTGTCCATTCTGAATTCTTTACAAACAGATTCTCACCCGACTCAAAGCCCATGACCGCCACGGGTATCAGTCCATCCTGCTCGGTCGCCTGCAACAAAATAGGAAAATCTACTTGGAGGTCTCTAAATTCAAAGGTATAGGCAGGGCAGCTGTGAATGACATCGCCAAACTCTGCCCCCACGGTTTCCACAATACGCAAATCTTTGTGATCGACATTGTTGAGTATTTGAAAGTTGCTCATGCTGTTACCGTCGCTGAAGAATTGTTCGTCCGAAGGGCATTCAGTAGCTGCCGATTCCCCGGCATCGCCCTTGACAATTGCAGTGCTCGCTCTCTCACCTTGAATAAAATGGGGTCTAGGTCTGAGCTGCCACGGGTGTCCCTTGCGGCATGCTGGTTGGCAGACCCTAGCACGCCATTGAGGTGACCGTTCATGCCTAACCAAACGTATTGATAGCTGGCCGCGGGAAAAAGCTCATCAATGCGCGGCGTATCAGGGTGCCAGGGTGCTCGCACCTGCCACAACGCCAACTTATCCGCCAACGCCTCAGAGATGCCCGCCTCATCTCTAGCTTGGCGCCAGTAAAGCGTATCGTCTCGATCACTCAAAACATAGTGGAGCTTGAGAAATTCAAGGATACTCGCCCAGTTATCTACCATCTTGCGGTTAAAGGCGCGAGAAGCCGGGCCCATCAAATCTCGATGAATCGGAAAACTCTCGACCAAAAAGGACGCGGCCTGCTCAATCATGGCGAGAGCGGAGGCTTCTAAAGGCTCAATAAAGCCCCCAGATAAGCCCACTGCGACGCAGTTGTGGGTCCAGGCCGTGCTTCGATAACCGGGCTCAAAGTTCAGCGTCCGGCACGCCAAATCTTGTGCAACCTTAGCGCCCACCGTTTGCTCGGCATAGTGTCTTAAGGTCTGTGCTGCCTCCCCCTCACTCACAAGGTCAGCATTGTGCACATAGCCAACACCGCGACGAGACTGGAGGCCAATATCCCAAATCCAACCACAGTCCTGAGCGCTGGATTGTGTGCAGGAGTGAATTTCATCGTTGGGTTCGTCGTAGGGCACCTGAGTCACCACAGCCCGATTATTTGGCAGCACGTGTCGGGCGGATTGAAATGGCATTTGAAAGTGATCGCCAATCAACAGTGCCTTCTGACCAGAGCAGTCAATAAAAAAATCCCCCGATAAGCTATCGCCGCTTTCTAACACCAGGCCCGTGAGAAACCCCTCGGCATCACTGTTTACCCCGGCAACGTGACCTTCGACATGCCGCACTCCAAAACGCGTCATGCTGTGCTGTCGTAACAAGCCTGCGAACTTCACCGCGTCGACGTGGTAGCCATAGTTCAACGCAAAGGCATAATCTGGAGTATCTGCTGTTTTAGGCGCTTTTTGTGTCGTGGCAATCAGTGCCTGAGGGGTTACGACTTCATGGAATGGGTAGCGCAGACCGTCCCGCCGCCAGTACTCAGCAATATTTTTTGAAGCATATTCCGGCGGCAGGCTAAAAGGATGCAGGTAACTGTCGTTGCTTTCGCCCGTCCGCCAGCCATGGAACAACGTGCCCTGTTTTAAACTGGCATCGCATTCGGAAATTAGTGCCCGCTCGGATAGCCCAATGGCCTGCAGCGTCGCTTTCATTGAGGGCCAGGTACCCTCGCCTACGCCCACCGTGGGAACACTGGGCGACTCCACCAGAGTGATGTCAAATTGCCGGTCCGCCATAGCACCCAGCCTGGCTGCAGTCAGCCAGCCAGCTGTACCGCCACCTACAATAACGACATGCTCAGTTGTATTCATCGATCCAACACCTGTGCGCTTCTCTCTACTTGTTATTTTGTTATTTTAACGCTCTTTAAACGACAAAAGCTGCCCGAGGGCAGCTTTATCATCAATACCCTCTTAGATCAGAAGGTATAGCGAACACCGACATTATAGCGAGCACCCTGCTGTGCAACGAACAGCGGTTGAGATTCGCTACGTCCATAAACGTAGGTAGTCTCATCCGTTATATTGATTGCATCCGCAAAAACCGAGAGATTGTCGGTCACATTGAACTGTGCACCGATATCCCATTGGTCGTACTCGCCCACAAAGGTCGGTGGAATGGCACCCACGTTCGCCTGACCTGTTCCCGCGAGGAAATCATCCCGCCAGTTGTAAGCCACCCTGATTGAGAATCGATCATTCTCATAAAAGCCGATCAGGTTAGCCGAGTCTCCGATACCAGAAACGACAAACTGCTGTGTAAGGTCAGTAACATCATAGTTGGTATCAGATTCAACCAAAGTGGCGTTGGCAATAAAGCCAAACCCGGTCTGGCCAAAGGTATGCTGCAAATTGATCTCCCAACCATCGACCGTATCGTCGTCTTGGTTAACGGGTGCCGTCACGCGGAAGTTGGCGAGGCTGTCACCAGACTGGCCAGTAATGGAACCATTGACCGCATCGACACCAGGGGAACCCGCCTTATTTTCAAGAATCCAGTCATACAACTCACCTGAAGTCGCAGCGTTACCCAAAGCAGCTCTGGCTTCATCGGCATAAGCACCGTTTCCAGGGTGGGGTAGATCGAATAACGTTTCATTGAATTCAGAAAAACCAATGAAGTTCTCTACGTCTTTGGTGAAGTAGCCAATAGAGAAATAGCTGGCATCGGCGTAATACCACTCAAAAGACAGATCAATATTGTCAGACTCGAAGGGCTTAAGGTTGGGGTTACCCCGAGATCCCGTACCACCATCAATACGCAGCAGTTGGTCAATTGTCTGGCCGCCTTGAATATCCGCGTAATTTGGACGAGTCATCGTCTTACTGTAAGAGAATCGAGCCACGATATTTTCGGTCAACCCTACCTTGATATCGAGATTGGGCAACACGTTGTCGTAGCTACCACTTAACTCGGTAAAATCGGCATCCCCCGGTACGGCACTAAACTCATTGCCGCCGACCCAATCGATGCGTGCGTAGCTAGGCGCCAATGCTTGAGAATCAATATCGGTCTCTTCGTAACGCACACCAAGGCGCACATCAACTGGAACCGCGCCTATATCAAAGCCCATATTGACCTGAAAGTAAGCTGCAAGCTGCTCTTCCGTAGTGCGTCGATCCGAGCTGTAAGTGCTGGAGGCGCACAAGCCCGTTCCACAATCACCCATGTCTGGCACAGAGAAAGTAGTAGCTTCACCACTGGCCATTAATTGCTCAGTGCGCTCGATCATCGCAGGCATATCAAAGGCATAGTAATTTGTCACCAGTTCAGGATCGCTGCCACCTGAAATCTCATCAAACCGGCCCGCAGAAGACACCTCGGTCAACAGGTCTGCGATAGCCCCTACCTGAGATACACCACCCCAAGCGTCACGCTGAACGACCGAGCCCGCCGAGCGGTTGTTGACTTCAGTAAACTCAACACCAAAGTCGATGCTCTTGACGACGCCATCGGGGTTAAAGTCGAATGAGCCACCAAAACGCGCCTGTTCGATTTCCATTTTGGCGTAGTCGTTCGCAAAGACACTTCCCGTAACGATCATGTCGTCGGTACTAAGAGGGTTAGACAAATCCAAAGCTAGGACCGGCAAATCACCGCGATCGAAGTAGGTTGTCGTCTTATCACGAGAAAAAGCAGAAATCGCCAACTGAGAAGAACTTCCAAATGGGCTGTCGGGACGCTGTTCGGCATCGGAGTCATGGTAGTCAAACATAAGTGATAGTCGATCAGTCACATCCCAGGCCAAGTTAATGCCTATCGAGGTGTTTTCCGCGACGGTGGCATCACTGCCGCCCGCCATAGCGAAGTCACCCGTACCGCCATTAAACTCAGCGTAGGTGGTTGGCGAGGCATTCTGGTTATTGCCATCCCAAACTGTTTCCTGCCCACCGAAGTTGTACCAGGCTGAGTAGTTAGAAAAAGTGCGCTCGAGCTCTACTTCGGAGTAAGTGTAATCCACGGTGGCAGTCAAACGTTCAGTCGGTGCCCATTGCATGGTCAACTGGCCGTTAGTTCGCACGCGATCCCACTCGGCAAACTCATATCCGGTGGTCTGAGGCACTGAGTACTGCTCATCGGGGTTGGTGGGTCTATTTTGCTGCGTTGTCAAATCGTACGGTATACCGCCCCACTCGGAAGGTCGTGCGCTACACCAGCAATTATCTACGTCTCCGGCGAAACTTCTCCAGCCACCAACGCTTGCAGTAGCAGCACCATTGTTGCGCTCCTGGCGTACGGCACTTAAAGAAATGCCAACAGTATCGTCAAGAAAAGTATTTGAAATCAGCAGAGAAACTTCAGGAGTGAAGTCATCGCCCGTTTCTGTGGACGTGTCGTGCATTGCCGATGCTGAAACCGTGGCGTTAAAACCTGGCGACTCCAATGGGCGCGTTGTCACAATGTTAATGGTAGAACCGATGCCACCTGTTGGAACGTCGGCCTTACCGCTTTTAAACACCTCAACCCTAGAAACACCCTCAACAGCCAGATTGCTGAAGTCGAATGAGCGGCTATCTCCGCCGGTTGTCGGCATTTGTCGACCGTTGAGCGTAACCAGGTTAAAAGCAGGGCCAAAACCTCGAACGGTCACGTACTGACCTTCACCACGAGTTCTATCGATCGCCACACCTGTAACACGCTGGAGTGCCTCAGCGAGGTTGGTGTCAGGAAACGCGCCGATGTCCTCGGCTGTGATTGCATCGACCACTCCCGCGTTATCACGCTTTAAGTCCGCTGACTTTTGAATACTCTGTCGGATGCCGGTGACGATCACCTCCTCCATAGCCGGATCGGAAGCGCTGCTGCTTACTTCATCGGATGCGTCTTGGGCAAAACCGACCTGAGACGCTAGTGCCAGTGCGACACCGGCAGCGATAGGTACTTTTTTAAAACTTTTTTGATGGCTCATAATCGGAAGGCTCCCCGGATTTTTGAGTTAGATTTATAATTAGAGGCGGGAGTGTAATCACAGGCATGCCAACCGTGAAACCAATAAGCGACGAACCGGTTTGTCAGGGCGATTAGTTGGACTTCTTTCTACAGGTGAATTTGCCGACGGGGACTGGTGCCCGCGGCTTCAAGCCCCAGCCCTTGGGTGCCGCTACTGACCGTAAAAAATTTCTCCATACATCGCCGTATCCAGAGGTATTCGAGCACTGAGCACGTGAAGCGTGATGAAGTGAATAAAAGGATTGCCGGTCACCACAGTAAAAGTCGCCTTACCCATGCCGACAAGGGTTTGGGTCATGACAAGATAACTAATACTCAGGAGCGATTGTTGCCCATTGCTGTAGTCCACACCGGGATCAAACAGACTAAAAATGGCATAAAACAGGCCCGCGACAGCAATGACCGAGAACTTACTTTTAAAAATAAGCGCTAGGCGAGGTATCAA
>CALKNZ010000115.1 GCA_938091995.1 uncultured Luminiphilus sp.
TCACCACCAAATACTTCTGAACACACACGTGTCAGCGCCGCTGTAAGCGTCGTTTTACCGTGGTCTACGTGTCCAATCGTGCCCACGTTTACGTGGGGCTTCGAACGCTCAAATGCTTCCTTCGCCATGTCGACACTCTCTATCTACACTGATCACTAGTGAGCCAGTACGGGGCCTATCGGTCCGCCTTGACTACGTTTAATTACACTCAGCGAATTCTTTCGCCTCGCGTTACCACTCAATAAAGCGACTTCGCCGCCCTACTGTAACTGGAGCTCATAACCGGATTTGAACCGGTGACCTCTTCCTTACCAAGGAAGTGCTCTACCGACTGAGCTATATGAGCAACAACCTTCGTACCTCATTGTCTGTGGAGCGGGTGGCGGGGATCGAACCCGCATCATCAGCTTGGAAGGCTGAGGTTCTACCATTGAACTACACCCGCGGCTCATCCCCCCGGGTCCACACACCACACGCTCCGGGATACCGATCCAACCCCTTTACGCCTACATCTTGGTGGAGGGAGGTGGATTCGAACCACCGAAGCTTTCGCGTCAGATTTACAGTCTGATCCCTTTGGCCACTCGGGAACCCCTCCGGAAGGGCGCATATTCTCGGGATGTGGACTGCCCTTGTCAACGGTTACCTTTGCATAAATTCACCAGTTTGCGACTTCGGCCCTTGGATCTTGAGACTTCATCCCCTTTGCGCCATTGCTTGGATGCAGCCTAAACGTGAGCATAAGCCCGCTATAAGCGCACTTCAGCGCATTGACAGTGACCTAGTAGAGCAGTCTGTAGCAGCCGCAAAACCGTGGTTTTGGGGCGAATAAACGTAGCAAAAGACCACATGCCGTGGCCTGAACCACCACTCAGCGCCCAAACCGAGCCACATTACTCGCAAAAATGGCTTTCTTTGAGAGCGATCGCTTTGATTATTTCAAGTCAATCACTGCAACAGCATGGGTTAAAGGCGCAAAAGAGACTGGGCCAAACAAAACGCTTTCTAGCCATCAGCATTACAAGCCTGGAACATCCCCGGGACAAACCTCGTTTTCGCCGCTACTTGCAGCGCTAGGGACTTTGATTGAAAACGGCAGGGACTTTGATTGAGAACGACAGAGACTTTGATCGGGCTGACGCGACCTCTGAACACGACCGTGCCCACTGCCCTTTTTAGGTTAAGCCGACCAGAATGGGCGCCGCGGAGATAACCAAACAAGCACGGGCACAAAAGTGTTCGCTAGGAATTCGACCCAAAGAGGCTTAGCTCGCAGCTGGAACTTACCACCTCAAACCACCATCAACCTCAAAAACTCGACCTGAAATATAATCGTTCTCAAGGATAGCAACCGCCATCTGAGCGATCTCAGCGGGTTCTCCCAAACGTTTGAGAGGAATACCTGAAGCCATTTTCTCCAAGGCTTCGGGCTTCATGCTAGCAACCATTTCGGTCGCCATAAATCCCGGTGCTATAGCGCCCGTGCGAATATTGTGGCGCGCTAGCTCCTTGGCCCAGGTGACCGCCATTGCCGCAACACCCGCTTTAGTCGCGGAGTAATTCGTCTGGCCAAAGTTACCCGCGCGGGAAATACTAGAAATATTGATAATCACGCCTTCAGACTTGGCCTGAATCATGCGCGTAGCTGCTTCGCGACCACACAAAAACACACCTGTCAGATTCACGTCGATGACCATCTGCCACTGCGACAGGCTCATTCTGTCCGTGACTTCACCATCCTTAACCTTGAGCATTAAACCATCACGGGTAATGCCGGCGTTGTTAATGAGTCCTTGGAGGGTTCCGAATTGCTCAATAATGCTATCGAAGGCTGCAATGACGCTGTCTTCATTGGCAACGTTGGCGACAAAAGTAGCGACCTCAGCTCCCGACTCTCGAAGACTAGCCGCCGCCTGCTCAAGGGGTTCTGCGTTCATGTCGATCAAAGCTAGACGGGCGCCACGCGCTGCAATGCCTTTAGCCATAGCAAAGCCCAGGCCCTGAGCCCCACCGGTAACCGCAATCACTTTATTTGTTAGGTCCACACCGCTGCTCCATTCATTATTGAGGACGCGGATTGTACCTGAAGGTTAACCCTTGGGGCAGATCACCACCCGCCCCGGTTGCCTTACCGATTGCCTCGAGGCCCATCGCGCACTTCGTCTTGCTTACACTCGCGCTTGTCTTTACCCACACGACCTTCGTCCTGACGACAGTCACGACGATCTTGACGCTCGTCTGACCGGCCACGCTCGTCACGCCGATCCTCGCGATTATCTTTGTCTGCTAAGGCCGAGGTGCCGCCCAAGAGTAACAACAGGCTCACGGCCCACACGTTGAATATTCGCATCGCTAATCGTTCCTTTGGTTTTTGCTGAGTGTCCAAACTGTACAGCTCTAGCGTATTTGAGCATTATCAAATCACGACAAGAGAACTTATTTAAGGTCAAGGCTGTACTTGTAAAACACCTCATCCCTGACATAACCCAAAGTCTCATAAAGGGCTTGAGCGCCGGTGTTGTCATTGGCTGTTTCAAGATCGACTCGGGCAGCCCCCGCCGTTAATGCCCAATTTTTGGCTGCGGCCATGAGCCCACGACCCACGCCTCTTCGACGGTAAGGCGCAGCCACATAGAGATCGTACAAAACAAAGTAGCGCACCAAGTCTACGGAGCACAGCGCCGGATATAACTGGGTGAAGCCTAGCAACTTTTCACTCTCATCTACGGCCACCAAAATCACCGATCGCTGATCGGCAAAGTTAGCATTCAGCCAAGCCTCTGCAGCCCCTTGATCTGACTCGCAATCGTAAAATTGGCGGTACAAATCAAACAGTGACGCCACATCCTGTAGATCCGACCGTGTGGCCTGCCGGTACTCGATTTCCTCTGCCATACCCCCTCCTCGTTTATTGTGATCGCGCCGTATGATTTTTCTTCTACCACAGGCTGCAAAACCAAAACAAAAAAATCCAGTACATAAAGTGGGTGACGCTCGAATATTGAGTGGGTCAAAGCCGCTAGTCTGCTATCGCCCAAGCCGATATGCTCAGCACTGATCCTAAGAAGGCTCCCACATGGAATCTGATGCGCAAACTGCCACGGCGGCTTATATCGATGCACTGGGCCAGGAAACACTCGTGCAGGCGGCAAACTACACTGCTGGCAATCACTGGCTAACGCTTTGGGGGCTGCTAGTAGCAGCCTTAATCACCGGCCTTATTGTTCGAAGCGGCCTGCTCACACGTACCCAAGTCCGTCTGGCGCAACGCGGCTTTGTAGTGCGAACGTTTTGCATTAGCGCGGTATATGTTGTCATTTACGGCATCGTCGACTTGCCTTGGTCGCTGTACACCGGCTGGTGGCGAGAAGCAGCTTATGGCCGAACCAGCCAACCCCTCGCAGATTTTCTCAGCCAAGGAAGCCTTGCGTTGGCGCTCAATGCCTTCATTTCAGGGCTATTTTTAACTGCAGTTTATGCCCTGATTCGCAGCGCAGGAAAGCTTTGGTGGTTGTGGTCTGGAGCTTTGACCGCGGGAATGATTTCACTGCTTATGTTGTTAGGGCCCATTTTTATCGAGCCCCTGTTCAATGACTACCAGCCCGTACCCAAAGGCGAGGTAAGAGAAGCCATCGAGGCGATGGCCTTAGACGCCAATATTCCTGTTGATAGAATTTTTATGTATGACGGATCCCGGCAATCCAATAACTTTACCGCAAACGTCAGTGGTATTGGCTCGTCATCGAGGATAGCAATTTCGGATGTCGCGCTTAAGGAAGCCTCTTTAGACGAGGTCATGGCCGTCACCGGCCATGAGGTGGGGCACTACGTTCTTCGACACATTTGGGAGGTCGTTGGCTTGTTAACGGGGTTAATCATGGTGAGCTTTTTTCTGGCAGATCGCTTGTTCAACCCCATCGCAAGGCTTTTTGGTGCCAAAGAGGATATTACTGATCCAACGACACTACCGGTTTTACTGTTTATTGTTGCGTTGTTAATGACCCTAGCCCAACCCCTGACAAACTCGTTGTCTAGGGCGAGCGAAACCGACGCGGACCACTATTCACTGACCCACATTGGACTGCCCGATGCTCTTGCCACAGCCTTGGTGAAAACCGCGGAATATCGCAATCCGCGGCCTAGTAAGCTTCAGGAGTGGCTGTTCTATACCCATCCATCTGTCGAACGCAGAGTACGCATGGCAATGGAATGGAAAGCGTCACAGGCTGCCAAACACTGAGAAGCCCCGGGCCAGTACAAACCGGAAAAACCAGACTAACTCGTGGGGTCTTTATTGCCCGAGCACAGTTCAATGCCCGGGTAATTAGCACTGGATTTAAGCGAATGGGCACTTGACCGCGAATTAGCACCGCCTCAGCCCGTTACCGACAAGAAAACTCTAAAATGTAAAGGAACCTTTACTTCACAGAAGAAGGCGCGCTAAAATGTAAAGCATACTTAACATTATGTAAAAGGAGCACGTCTTAATGAGTCAGCCCAAGGAAACCACGAACCTAGCGCGCGAACTAAGAAGCACGACAAGAAAACTTTTTTTGTTTACTGGAGCCTGGTTGGCAAGCACAGCGCTGCTGACATTTGGGCCGAGAATATGGTGGGGATACGATGTTCTCGCGACCGGAATCGCCATTGGGGTAAACCTTTTCGCCGGTGCAATGATGCTCTTTGCTTTTTTTAGACACCTGAAAAGCATGGATGAACTGCAACGACAAACCCATCTTGAGGCTATGGCTCTGACGTTAGGTATTACTATGATCCTCACCGTCATTTACGGCAGTCTCCCAACAGTGCAACTGTTAACAGAATCCCCTCCAGCGAATATTCTCTTCGTCATGGGTATAACCTACCCGTTAACGGTAATTAGCCTTTGGCTGAGCCGGACGAGCGAATGAAGAATCGATTAAAAGTACTGCGAGCTGAACGCGACTGGACTCAGGCAGACCTAGCATGCCAGTTAG
>CALKNZ010000116.1 GCA_938091995.1 uncultured Luminiphilus sp.
TCACTGAGCCGACGCTCGTATTCCAAGCCCAGCGTACTTGCCTGCTGACGACGGCCCTCGCTCGTTACACCAAGAAAGGCCGAAACGCTATTTAAGTGGTGCTCTGGATCAGCAGCCTTGACTGGTGCGGCTAGAGCCAAGCTGATCGATACCAAAATCGCAGCGATTCTCATGGTTTGTTTCCAATCGAAGGAACCGCCGAGTCTATAGGGGAGATGGGGTTGGTGTTTTAGCAAAAAGCGTCAGCAACTTATTGACACCTAATGCCCAAAGCGGGCTTTTTTAGGCGAAGAAAAAAATAGGGCTGGCACTGCCTTAATTTGCGCGTCGTCCCTGACCTGAAAAAGACCTCCCAACAGCGTAATCACAGGCAAGTCGCGCCTTCCTCGGGGCGTGTGATAAAGAGGGTGCGAAAGCCAGCGTAATTTTCGTCCAATTTCGAAGGGAACATCATCGGTGGGATGCTTGCTGTGGACTCCCAGAGAAGAGGGAGTGGTACCGGAGGACGGACTCGAACCGTCAAGCTTTTAAGGGCGGGGGATTTTGAATCCCCTGTGTCTACCAATTCCACCACACCGGCTTAATCGAGCGGCCAGAGTATAGCAAGGCTAGAGTAAACGGCAATAAGTTGCTGCGAAGGTTAGGTTATTACGGTATCCTCTGCCCCCAATCGGAGCGTTAGGTCATTAACGTATCCGCGACTGAGTATCTCGAGTGGAGAAAAGGCATGGCGATGAACCTAATTAAAAAAACGGCCGAGTATAAGATCTTCAAGCGCGGCGACGAGAGATTTGCCGTTCAAGACGCAAGTGGCAAGCCGGTTAACGGCGAAGAAAAAGTTAACATTTTGTTAGCAGAAGAGCTTATCAAGGTCTCTCTACCCGGCACTGCGCCAGTTGAAGAAGCCCCAGCTGACGATGAAGCCACGGAAGAGGAAGGCACGGTTGAGGCGAGCAGCGACGATGAAGCGCCTGTAGACGAAGAGCCTAGCGACGCCTGATCATTGCGTATTTATAGAAAACCGGCTGTGGCCGGTTTTTTTGTGCCGTAATTTGAAGGAGTTCCGAGATAAAGGCTATGCGGCGAGAGGACTTTTACTACGATCTCCCTGAGGAACTGATCGCTCAGGCTCCATTACCCCATCGAACAGCTTCACGGCTGTTAGTTCTCAACGGAGAAACTGGCGACGTGATGCACAGTCAGTTTAGCAGCTTGATCGATCGCCTCAGGCCCAACGATCTGCTTGTATTTAATAATACGCGAGTTATCCCGGCTCGACTCTTTGGTGTCAAGCAGACCGGTGGGCGCGTTGAAATATTGATCGAGCGGCTGCTGGACAGCGGTACGGCATTGGCGCATGTTCGGGCCAGCAAATCCCCCAAGCCAGGTTCTTCCATCTTAATCACGCCCAACGAGATATCAGATGCCACTGAATTTTCAGTTCGCGTTCAAGGCCGGCGGGATGCATTATTTGAGTTGACTGTTGATTTAGGTTGTTGGGCTGAAATTTTAAAGACATTTGGGCATATGCCTTTGCCACCTTATATCGAGCGTGCCGACGATGCTGAAGATCGACAACGGTATCAGACAGTTTTCGCTCAACGTGATGGTGCGGTCGCTGCACCTACGGCCGGTCTGCATTTTGACACCCATATGATCGACGATATCCGGTCTCGGGGCGTTAAAACAGCCGAGGTTACGCTGCATGTTGGCGCGGGCACCTTTCAACCCGTGCGAACTGAAAATATCGCGGATCATCACATGCACAGTGAATGGCTTGAGGTGACCGATGGCGTCGTCGCAGCGGTCCAACAATGCCGTGAAAATAATGGTCGAGTGGTGGCAGTCGGCACGACAGCAGTGCGCTCTCTTGAAACAGCGGCGCAAGGTGGCAAGCTTCAAAGCTACTCGGGCGACAGCGATATATTTTTATATCCCGGAAAGCGGTTTCACGTGGTTGATGCCATGGTGACTAATTTTCATCTGCCCGAATCGACGTTAATCATGCTTGTCGCGGCCTTCGCAGGGTACGAACATACGATGGCCGCCTATCACCAGGCGGTTGACCAGCGTTATCGTTTTTTTAGTTATGGTGATGCCATGTTTGTAACGGCTGGACATGGCCGCAAATCTGGAGCTTCAGACCATCTATGAAATTTGATATCCACGCCCTCGACGGGCACGCCCGAAGTGGCGAGCTGGTTTTCGAACGCGGTAGTGTCGCGACCCCCGCTTTCATGCCCGTTGGAACCTACGGAACCGTGAAGGGCATGTTGCCGCGAGATATTGAAGCGATTGGCGCAGATATCATTCTCGGAAATACGTTTCATCTCTGGCTGAGGCCTGGAACAGAGGTGATTCAGAACCATGGCGACCTGCATGATTTTATGGGTTGGCAAAAGCCCATCTTGACCGATTCTGGCGGATTTCAAGTATTCAGCTTGGGTGAAATGCGAAAAGTAGAAGAGCGTGGCGTCACTTTCCGCTCGCCGGTTAATGGCGACCGGGTTTTTCTAGACCCTGAGACTTCGATGCAAATTCAGCGCCAGCTGGGAAGCGATATCGTCATGATTTTCGATGAGTGCACACCCTTTCCAGCAACGGAGGCGGAGGCAGCGGAATCAATGATGTTGTCGCTGCGGTGGGCGGCCAGAAGTAAGGCGGCTCATGGGGACAATCCCGCGGCTTTATTCGGTATTGTTCAGGGCGGCATGTACGAATCCCTGCGCTTAGAGTCAATGGCAGGCTTGGTAGCCCTAAACTTTGACGGGTACGCCATTGGCGGTCTGTCGGTGGGAGAGCCCAAAGATGACATGCTTCGGGTGTTAGATGGGGTGGCAAATCAGTTGCCGGCAGAAAAGCCGCGTTATTTGATGGGGGTAGGGACCCCTGCTGACCTGCTTGAGGGTGTGATGCGAGGGGTAGACATGTTCGATTGTGTGATGCCGACTCGCAACGCGCGCAATGGCCATTTATTTACTCATGAGGGTGCGATTAAACTTCGGAATGCCCGGCACAAGGACAGCACGGAGCCCGTCGATCGGTCCTGCGATTGTTATACCTGTCAAAACTTCACCCGCGCTTATTTACACCATCTTGATAAATGTAACGAGATATTGGGTTCGCAGCTCAACACCATTCATAACTTACGTTTTTATCAGAGGCACATGGCGGAAATACGGCAAGCCATTCGTGCAGGCAATTTATCAGGGTTTGCCAATGACTTTTACCGCAGGCAATCCAACCCCGAGCCTTAATACGTACACGAATAAAACCTTAAAGGTGGTTAACTACCCGATGGAATTACCAGCCCCAGCCTCTCCCTGCATCTCTATCTGTGCCCTCGATGCTGATGGCACATGCCTGGGCTGCTTTCGTACGGGGGATGAAATTACCGATTGGTTTATTGCCGATGATGTACGAAAACGCGAGATTTTGCGTAACGCTGAGGCGCGGCGAACTGAGTCCAGTAGCATTCAATTATTGTGATCAGTGCCCCGTGATCATTATCGGCGGAGTTTAGATACCGTACTGCCGAGCGACAAGGCGCGAGCTGCTTCTCTGCGGAGATGGCCCATCAGTCTGTAGATGTGGGCTCGGGGTTCTCAATCGGTATGATTTTGACTTTGCTAAGTGTTCGGCCGTCGATCGCAAGCACTTGAATAAGATAGCCCGGAATTTGCACGGCCACTTCCCCCGAAGGAAACGCTTCCAAAGCTTCTAGCGCTAGCCCACTGATCGTCTTGGGGCCATCGGTAGGTAAGGACCAATTTCGGTGTCGATTGAGTTCCCGAATGTGCACTGTTCCCGAGCACACAGTGCCGCCATCAGGGTCGGTGTGCATTTCTTCACTATCTTCTATGAGGTTAGACGTAAATTCGCCGACAATTTCCTCAAGAATGTCCTCAAGGGTGACTAGACCCATAAGATCACCATACTCATCGACAACGATGCCCAGTCGTAATTTCTTGAGCTGAAATTGCCTGAGTTGAGTGTGTAAAGGCGTATTTTCCGGTACGAAGTAGGGTGTCTGGAGTTCTTTTTTTAGAGCCTCTCGGCAGAGACTGCCAGAGGCCAGTACGCGAGATACGTCGCGCATGTGCAATACACCCTGAATGTTGTTGATGTCTTCATGCCAAACGGGCAGCAAGGTGTGGGTGCTGCTTTGTAAATGTTCAAGGATAGCCTCATCACTATCGTCAAGATCTAGGCCAAACACTTCGCTGCGCGGCACCATAATATCGTCTACCGTGACCTGCTCGAGATCGAGGATATTGGTCAGCATGCGTCGGTGTCGGCTGGGTATCATGGTGCCCGACTCGGTCACAATCGTTCTTAATTCTTCTTGCGATAGCGCTTCGTCATTTTGCAGATCGGGACTGAATCCCATGAGCTTAAGCAGGCCATTGGTAACGCTGTTAATGGTCCAGACCAAGGGCATAAACAGTTTCAGTAAGGGCAGCAAAATAAGGCTGAAGGGAAACGCCAGTTTTTCTGGGTGCAGTGCGGCTACCGTCTTGGGCGTGATCTCTGCAAATATAAGTATGACAAGCGTTAAACAAACAGTCGCAATGGCGATGCCTGCATCGCCGTAAAGACGTATGGCAATAACCGTTGCGATAGCCGATGCGAGTATATTCACAAGATTATTACCGATCAGAATGATGCTGATCAGTTGATCGGGGCGTTCTAGAAGCTTGCTGGCGCGGCGGGCACCCTTGTGGCCACTACCTATTAAGTGCTTAAGCCGGTAGCGGTTAAGCGATAGCATGCTCGTTTCTGAGCTCGAGAAAAAAGCCGAGACCAAAATCAGAGCAGCGAGCAGTGTAAAAAGAAGTCCCAGCGGGGCGTCGTTCAAAAGGGCCATTCAGTCAAAGAGTAGGCCCTCCATGTTGGAGAAAAATAGCGCGTCTGACAAGCATTTCGCTACGGAGGATTACCTGGTTGCTTAAAGCAGCAGTTCAACCACCAGTTTGGAGCCAAAGAAACCAATGGCCATGAGGCCATAGCCCAAAAATACCAAGGATAACGCTGTGCTAATTCGTAGGCCTCGCTGCCAATGAACGACCAGTGTCAGGGTAAGCAATGCCCATGACAGCGTGGTCAGGACGGTTTTGTGCACCAACTGCTGACCGAGAAGATCATCGACAAACAGTCCTCCTGATATGACCGCTACCGTTAACCATAGGACACCTGCGGCGAGTAATTCGAAGAACATTTGCCCCATGGTATCCAGCGCGGGAAGTAGGCGGACGATGCCGCGGGTATTGTGGTTGCGCAGGCGCTGGGTTTGCACCGAGAGCAGGGCGCCTTGGAGCGAGGTCAAAGTTAGTACCCCAAATGCCAATAGTGAACTCACAATATGCGCTAGCAGACCACTCTCAAGCCCGGCCAAGGGTTCACCTGTCGGGGGGGCAAAGGCACTGACGAGTACCGCCAATGCCGAGAAAGGAAATGTGGCAATGATCACCATCTGTAGCGGGCGAACGACCAAGCTAATCACAGTGATCATGCCCATTATTAGAAATATGAGCGACGATATTTTATAGAAACCGAGATCCAGCACTCCTCTATGCAGATCAATAGTGAAGATCGCGAGGTGACAACATACCGCCAGAACTGCCAGCGCAGTCACATCCCACGGCGCCCGGTTACGCCTGCCGTCCAGGGTTAAGAGCTGTCTCGCGGCTGCACCCACATAGACCAACGCGGTTGTTACCGCGAGCGCAGCCTGAAGTAGATCGGGAGTGGTGGTCAAAAAATCCTCGCTATGTATCGACTAGGTGTTTGGGTGCGTTTGCTTCAACACGTATACTACGCCCTTTCTCACCGTTTGAGGCGTCCCTGAGGGCGCAATTCGAGGTTCCATGTTTGAAGGATTAAGCGATCGTCTGTCGGCCAGTCTAAAAAGTATGTCCGGCAAGTCCAGACTGACCGAGGACAATATTCGCGACACTTTGCGTGAAGTGCGCATGGCGCTGCTGGAGGCCGACGTTGCTTTGGAGGTTGTAAAGGCCTTCACTGAGGCAGTTAAAACCCGTGCGGTTGGAGCCGAGGTGGCACAAAGCCTATCGCCTGGACAGGCATTTTTAAAGATTGTTCAAGCGGAATTGACCCAGACCATGGGCAGCGCCAATGAGGCGCTAGCCTTAAACGCCCAACCTCCAGCAGTGGTCATGGTGGCAGGATTGCAGGGTGCAGGAAAGACCACTTCGATCGCTAAATTAGCGCGCTATTTAATGGAGCGTGAGAAAAAATCGGTTGCCGTGGTGTCGGCCGATGTTTATCGCCCTGCGGCGATAAAACAGCTAGAGACACTGGCCGCTGAGGTTGGAGCTCGGTTTGAGCCCTCATCGGGAGATGAGAAACCCGTCGATATCGTAAATCGTGCCCTAGACAATGCGCGGATCAATTTCACCGATGTTTTGCTGGTAGATACGGCTGGCCGGCTGGGTGTTGATGAAGCCATGATGACCGAAATTAGAGAGCTCCACGCCGCGGTTAAGCCCATTGAGACGCTGTTTGTCGTTGACGCCATGATGGGCCAAGACGCGGTGATGACTGCCCGGGCCTTTGGCGAGACGTTACCGCTGACAGGCGTGATCTTGACCAAGGTAGATGCCGATACTCGAGGGGGTGCCGCCTTATCTGTCCGCTCAGTTACCGGTAAGCCCATTAAATTTTTAGGCGTTGGTGAAAAAACTGACGCCTTAGACCCGTTTCACCCCGATCGTATAGCCTCTCGCATCTTGGGTATGGGCGACCTAATGTCGCTGATTGAAGATGCCGAGCGAAAAGTTGATCAGAAAAAGGCGCAGCGACTGGCTAAAAAAGTTCAGAAAGGCGGCCGTTTCGATCTTGAAGACTTCCGAGAGCAGCTTCAACAAATGAAAAATATGGGCGGCATTGGGGCGATGATGGAAAAAATGCCCGGCATGGGCAATATGGCCGCTATGGCTCAGCAAAATGTCGATCTCAAGCAGTTTGCGCGGATGGAGGCCATGATTGATTCAATGACACCTCTAGAGCGCCGAAAACCCGAGGTTATCTCTGGCGGGCGCAAGCGACGAATAACTCTGGGCTCGGGTACCCAAGTGCAGGATCTTAATCGGCTGTTAAAACAGCACAAGCAAATGCAAAAGATGATGAAAAAAATGAAAGGCGGGGGTATGCAGAAAATGATGCGTGGCCTTGGCGGTATGATGCCCCCTGGTGGTGGTATGCCAGGCGGTGGTTTTCCACCTCGCTGAGACGGGTTATCGGCCTAGCATTGGCCAGAATTTTACTGTATTCTCCGCTCCCTTCTATTTCAGGAACGCGAGCCTGTGCGCTCGTATCCTGTAAACAATTTTACTGAGGAATCAACAAGATGGTAGTTATTCGACTGTCACGAGGCGGGTCCAAAAAGCGGCCATTTTATCAAGTTACAGTTACTGATCATCGCCGTTCGCGGGATGGGCGCTTTATTGAGCGTGTCGGCTTCTTTAATCCAGTTGCCCGGGGTCAGGAAGAGCGTCTTAGACTGGATCTCGAGAAGATTGCATCTTGGGTCGCTAAAGGTGCCCAAGTATCGCCTCGGGTTAAGGCTCTAATGAAGGATGCCGCTGCGACTCAGTCAGAGGCCGCAGCTGCCTAATATTGAGGAGATGAGGTTGTCGGTCCTGTGACGGAGTCGCTGGTACTGGCAGAGGTCTTGGGTGCTCATGGCATTAAAGGCTGGGTAAAAGTTAAGCCCCTTGTAGAAGACCCCCTGTTTTTGATGGGCATCGACGGGTTAGCTTTAGCTCCCGGACCGAAAATGCGACAGGCGGCCTCGCGTGGCGCTAAAGTAATTAACTTAAGGCCTCAGGGCCGTGGATGGGTAATGCAGCTTTCAGGGGTGGAAGATCGAACCCAAGCTGAAGGACTGATAGGCATGGTCTTGCTGGGCACTGCAGCACTTTTGCCTGAGCTGGAAGATGGCGACTTTTATTGGCGTGACCTGGTGGGGTTGCGCGTGTGGTGTGAAGGCTCAGACGGCGTCTGCTTGCTGGGTGAGATCGACCACTTGTTGGAGACGGGTGCAAACGACGTCCTAGTGGTGCGACCTTGCGAGGGGAGCATGGATGACAAAGAACGTTTGATACCTTGGTTAGTCGACGATGTGGTTCGTGCCGTGGATGTGGAAGCGGGTACGGTACATGTAATTTGGTATACCGATGTCTGAGGTGCAGCATCGGTTTGCTGTTGTGACGCTGTTTCCAGAAATGTTTGAGGCAGTCACCGAGTGGGGCGTGACGAGTAGGGGGCTCAAGGAAAATCGTTGGTCCTTGTCTCTACACAACCCGCGAGATCAGGCAACAGATCGTCACGGGACAGTTGACGATAGGCCATACGGGGGTGGACCCGGTATGGTTATGCAGGCGCCATTGCTCGATAGGGCATTGGATTGTGCAAAAGCAGCCTTAGGTGGGCGTCCTAAAGTGATTGCCATGACGCCTCAGGGTCGTCGTTTTACAGATGAGGTTGCTAAAGAATTATTGGCCGATGGCGCAACAATTTTTGTGTCTGGGCGTTACGAAGGAATAGATGAGCGCTTTATAGAACGCTCGGTCGATCACGAGATTTCCGTGGGAGATTTTGTGGTCAGTGGTGGGGAGTTGCCGACCATGCTGGTTATTGACGCGATGGTGCGGTTGATTCCCGGTGTACTTGGGCATAACGCGTCTGCTGAAGAGGATTCTTTTGCAGACGGTTTGTTGGATTGTCCCCATTACACACGCCCTGAGGCTTATGAGGGGCGTACAGTGCCGGCGGTTTTACTGAGCGGTGATCACGGTGCAATTGCACGTTGGCGCCGAGCTCAGTCGGTTCGCAGGACACTAGATCGACGACCGGATTTGCTTCACCCCGATGGGGTGTCAGCAGAAGATTGGCAGCTTCTTAAAGAATGGAAGCTGGACTGAAACTAGCAGTATGGAAAACTACGCGGCAAAGGCCGCCGCAGCGCAAGTTGCGCAGCTCAATGGGAGAGTGTGATGAGCACCAATAAAATTATCTCGGAAATCAACGCCGAACAAATGACCAAGGAAATTACCGACTTCGCTCCCGGCGATACGGTCGTGGTACAGGTCAAGGTGAAAGAGGGGACCCGAGAGCGTTTACAGGCATTTGAAGGCGTTTGCATAGGAAAGCGCAATCGTGGGCTGAATTCTGCTTTTACACTGCGCAAAATCTCACACGGTGTGGGTGTGGAGCGAACGTTCCAAACTTACAGCCCTTTGCTAGACAGCATTTCTGTTAAGCGTCGTGGCGACGTGCGTCAGGCTAAGCTCTACTATTTGCGCGAGCGCAGCGGTAAGGCGGCCCGTATTAAGGAAAAGCTCTCTCGCTGAGTGTTGCAAGACGGGGTGATTTGAAGTGCCCGCGTCTCATGAGGTAGAGCGTTACCTCGACAGTCTATGGATGGAGCGGGGGTTAAGCGAGAATACGCTTGCCGCTTACCGCCGCGATCTGACCCTTTTTGGCGAATGGCTCGCTGAGCAGAATGCCGGGTCATTACTGGCTGCTGATTCTAGCCAGATTCAATCTTATCTGGGTCTTAAACTGCGGCAGGGCGCGTCACCACGATCGAGCGCCCGATTTTTATCGGCCGCGAGAAGTTTTTACCGCTGGGCTCTCCGAGAGGGCCAAATTGACAGTGACCCTACCTTGCGTATCGACAGCCCTAAGCAGGGGCGGCCGCTGCCAAAATCGCTCTCTGAGACCGACGTTGACCAACTACTCAGTGCGCCTGATCTTGAATTGCCTTTGGAATTTCGTGATCGAACGATGCTTGAGCTTCTTTACGCCTGCGGTCTGCGTGTTTCAGAGTTGGTGGGGTTGCAGGTAGAGCAGGTAGGTCTAAATCAAGGCATCGTCAGAGTTTTGGGTAAAGGTGGAAAAGAGAGGCTTGTCCCCATGGGCGAGGAGGCCTTGGATTGGCTAATTCGTTACATGAGGGGGCCGCGGGTAGATTTGCTCAGGGGGCAATCTAGCAATGTTCTTTTTCCATCTAATCGGTCTCGGGAGATGACTCGCCAGACCTTCTGGTATCGTATTAAAATATACGGGAAGCGTGCCGGTATACAAACGCACTTGTCACCCCACACCTTAAGGCACGCCTTTGCCACACACCTGTTAAATCACGGTGCAGATCTTAGGGTAGTACAAATGTTATTGGGTCACAGCGACCTTTCAACAACCCAAATTTATACCCATGTAGCCAGGCAGCGAATGCAAGAGTTACATGGAAAGCACCACCCCCGGGGCTAGTTGCTATCGCCTCACCGTCATAACCCATGGAATGGAACGAAATGGATATGAGTGAAATGGACATGAGTAAAGCAGGTCGCAGCGGTATATTTTTAAAGGTGCAGCTTGCGCCCAGATTCAGCACTTTGGTGCTAATGCTTGTCGCCCTTTTGGCGGCTGTTGTCGTTAATGCAGAGACCTATAGTTCGAATCCTCATAAGTCACTCGAGGAAAAAATTACAGCGGCCCTCAATGCGGGGGGTAGTGCTCCTATAAAAGTTCAGGAGGTCAAAAAGACACCAGCAGTAGGATTGCTCGAGGTGACCCTCGATAACGGTCTAGTGCTTTATGCCACCGAAGCGGGTGATCATTTTGTGGTGGGTGACCTCTACGCGATCCGCAAAGAAGGCTTGGTTAATCTGGCTGAGGAGAAGCGAGAACTCGATCGTGTCGCCCAGATCGATGGCGTTGCCCTAGATCAAATGATTGTATTTACACCTGAAGGCGAGACGCGGGACTACATTACGGTATTTACTGATGTGACGTGCTTTTACTGCCAAAAGCTGCACAAGGAAGTTGCCGATCTGAATAGTAGGGGAATTGAAGTGCGCTACTTGGCTTTTCCTCGGGGAGGTCCTGATTCGGAGGGTGCCCTGAAGTTAAGCACTGCGTGGTGTGCCGATAATCCACAGAAAACCCTGACTCAAATGAAGGCTGGTGTGGCTCTGCCTCTTGCCGATTGTGATAGTTCGCCTGTCGCTGCCCAGTATCAATTAGGTTCAGCTATGGGTGTTCGAGGAACACCCGCTATTGTCACGAGTAGCGGTCAAATGATTCCTGGGTACAAGCCAGCTGCAGAGCTTGCGGCAGTGTTGGGACTTCAGTAACGACCCAAACGTTAACTGACAGCCAGAGAGAATCGAAATTCGGAGCACCCAAACGTTGAACCACAATTTCCAGCGCATTGATCGGTTACCACCCTATGTTTTTAATATTATTGGAGAGTTAAAAACTGCGGCGCGTGCACGTGGTGAAGACATTATTGACTTCGGGATGGGGAATCCTGACCAGCCGACACCCAGTCACATCGTCGATAAACTCGCCGAGACCATTCATCGCGGCGATACCCACCGATACTCACAGTCGAAAGGTATCCCGCGGCTGCGTAAAGCCATTTGTGACTGGTACCAGCGTCGTTACGATGTGGCACTTCATCCTGATAATGAAGCCATTGTTACCATGGGCTCCAAAGAGGGGCTGGCGCATCTAGCCTTGGCCACTACGAGTACGGGTGATTCGATCTTGGTTCCAAACCCGTCTTATCCTATACACCCTTATGGCTTCGTCATTTCTGGTGCCGACTTGCGCCATGTTCCTATGTCAGATGAAGATACTTTTTTTGAGGAGCTGGAGCGCGCGATTCGAAACAGTTATCCCAAGCCAAAAATGTTAGTGCTTAATTTTCCATCAAACCCTACGGGTCACTGCGTTGAGCTGAGCTTCTTCGAAAAGGTGATAAAAGTTGCTAGGGAGGCAGGCATTTGGGTAGTGCACGACCTTGCTTATGCAGATTTATGCTTCGACGGCTACGTAGCGCCCAGCATTTTGCAAGTTGAGGGTGCCAGAGATATTGCCGTTGAATTTTTTACGCTATCAAAAAGCTACAATATGCCGGGTTGGCGGGTGGGTTTTTGTTGTGGAAATCCAGAGCTGATTGCTGCACTGACGCGTATTAAGTCGTATCTTGATTACGGCATTTTTACACCGGTACAAGTGGCGGCGATCGCGGCTCTTGAGGGAGATCAACAATGTGTCACCGATATTTGTGAGATGTACCGTAGTCGCAGAGACGTACTGTGTCAGGGTCTCAACGAGGCGGGTTGGCCGGTGACGCCGCCGAAGGCCACCATGTTCGTGTGGGCCCAAATTCCCGAATCCTTTAGAAGTATGGGTTCTTTGGAGTTCAGCAAGCTACTGCTGGCTGAAGCTGGGGTTGCAGTATCCCCAGGCATTGGTTTTGGTGAATATGGTGAAGGTTATGTGCGCTTTGGTCTTATTGAAAACGAACATCGCACGCGCCAGGCGTTGCGGGGTATCAAGAGGGTACTTCGAGGCGGCCCCCCTAAAGACAGTGGTGGGGTCTAAGCGTTATGGCTAGTCTAAGAATTGGTGTTTGTGGGTTGGGTACTGTTGGCAGTGGCGTTGTCAATATATTCAATGATCACCGAGGTCTTATCGAGCAGCGTTGTAATGCCGGTTTGCAGTTGGTGCATATTGGTGCTCGTCGAGATAACGCTGATTGTGACACCAGCAGTTACCGGCTAAGTCGCGATGTGTTTGAAGTCGTTCGCGATCCTGACGTAGACGTTGTGGTAGAGCTGATCGGCGGTACCACGGTTGCGCGGGATCTGGTTACACAGGCTATTCAAGCCGGTAAGCATGTTGTGACTGCCAACAAAGCACTAATTGCCGAATACGGGAACGAGCTTATTGCCCTGGCAGAGCAGGCTCAGGTCGCGCTGAGGTTCGAAGCGGCTGTTGCCGGTGGAATACCGATCATTAAAGTATTGCGCGAATCTCTAGCCGCCAATGTCATCACCGGTGTGGCCGGAATTATTAACGGCACAGGCAACTTTATTCTGACGGAAATGGCCAATGCAGGTCGCGGTTTTGACGATGTCCTGGCAGAAGCGCAGGCGCTGGGATACGCAGAGGCCGACCCAACCTTCGATGTCGATGGAACCGATGCCGCACACAAGCTGGTCATATTGGCATCTCTCGCCTTTGGTATCCCTCTAGATGCCAACGCCCCGGTCACTGAGGGTATTGACACCGTGACACCTGCTGATTTGGAGTTTGCCAAGGAGCTGGGTTTTTGTGTGAAACATTTGGGGATTGCCAGACGCTGCGGCGATGCGATCGACTTACGGGTTCATCCGACCTTAATTCCAACAACCCGACAAATAGCGCGGGTTGATGGCGTCCTCAATGCGGTCATGGTTGAGGCTGACGCTGTGGGTGAAATAGTACTGACAGGGCCTGGAGCCGGCTCCTTGCCCACGGCATCGTCGGTATGCAGTGATCTTCTGGATTTGGGTCGGGTTCTGAGTCACTCCAAGGTTGACCCTATGCCAACGCTAGGCGTGCCCAGCGATGAACTTCAGACATTACCTTTAATACCTCGCGATGAAGTGAAGGGTGTTTGGTATCTGCGCTTGGTGGTTGAAGATCGCCCCGGCGTTATGGCAGAAATAACTGGCTTGCTGAGTGAGCGCGGTATTAGCATTGAGTCGCTAATTCAACGCCCTCCCACCGCTGGCTCAAGCCAGGTGACGGTGGTCATCCTGACTGACTCGGTGGCTTGTGGTCAGCTAGACTCGGCTATCCGTAACATGGAAGCGCTACCCACACTCAGCGGTTCGGTGGTGCGGTTGCGGGTTGAGAGCTTTCAGGAGGTCTGAATTGCCCATTAATTACATCAGCACACGCGGCGGTGCACCCGCCCTCGATTTTGAAGGTGTACTTCTAGCGGGGCTTGCGGCGGATGGCGGCTTGTACGTGCCCGAGCAATTACCGACGTTTTCCCGTGAGCAGATTAAGGCTATGCGAGGGATGGATTATCCGTCTCTGGCCTTTGAAATTCTCAAGCCGTTCGTCGAAGGGTCTATTGAATTTAATGATTTACGCCGTTTGATCGACGAAGCCTATGGATCTTTTCGTCATGAGGCGATTGCGCCACTGGTGCAGGTCGAACAGAACCAGTGGATCCTCGAACTGTTTCATGGCCCGACGCTGGCTTTCAAAGATTTTGCCCTGCAGCTATTAGGACGGCTGTTAGATCACGTTCTCGAGCGAAGACAGGAGCGTGTTGTCATTATGGGTGCGACCTCGGGAGATACAGGGTCCGCGGCCATTGAGGGATGCCGTCACTGCCAGTTTATTGATATTTTTATTCTGCACCCCGATAACCGTGTGTCTGAGGTACAGCGGCGACAAATGACCACAGTCCTGGGCGAGAATATTCATAATCTCGCTATTGATGGAAACTTCGATGATTGTCAGGCGATGGTGAAGTCCAGTTTTGTGGCTGAACCTTTTTTGCCAAATGGCCGACCATTAGTGGCCGTTAACTCCATCAACTGGGCCCGAATTATGGCGCAGATTGTGTATTACTTTTACGCAGCTCTGGCCCTTGGCGCTCCAGAGAGAACCGTTAATTTCTCGGTGCCCACCGGCAATTTTGGCGACATTTTCGCCGGTTATCTGGCCCGTGGCATGGGATTACCGATAGACCAGTTGGTGATTGCGACAAATCGTAACGATGTCCTCCACCGCCTCCTAAGCTCTGGCGAGTACGCAAAGCTAAACCTAGAGCAGTCTATTTCTCCGAGCATGGATATCACGGTCTCCTCAAACTTTGAGCGCCTGATGTTTGACCTTTACGGTCGTGATGGTGCCGTAGTTGATCAGTTGATGAGCGACTTTCAACAGGGCGCCATTCAACTGTCAAATACGGCTATGTCCAAGGCGCGCGAGCTCTTTAGTAGCCACTGCGTTTCCGATGAAGAGACCTGTGAGGAAATTGCCGCAGTCTGGGCGAAGTGTGGCTATTTACTCGATCCACACAGTGCTATCGGCACTCGGGCAGCGAGGCATTGCCAGCGAGATATCACCCAGCCAATGGTAACCCTTGCGACCGCCCATCCCGCTAAATTTCCAGCGGCCATCGAGGACAGTGGAATTGAACAGGCGCCGCAATTGCCTGCTCACTTATCGGATCTGTTTGACCGCCCCGAGCGCTTTACTGTGCTGCCAAACGACCTTGAGACCGTTCAGCGGCATATGGTCGATTGCATCAAAAGTTGATTTCGCCACAGCTCAGGCAACGCGAAACGCCGGTGACCCCAGCTATGGCTGCTTCCGGTTTGCCCCCTCTGGTGCAGCGTTTATATGCTAATCGAGGTGTGACAGCGCCTGATGAGATTGATCTTGCACTTAAAGGATTATTGCCGCCTAAGTTGTTACGGGGTGTCACTGAGGCTGCAGAACTGTTGGCAGACGCCATTGAAGGCGAGGCCAGGGTCGTTATTGTGGGTGATTTTGATGCCGACGGCGCCACCAGTTCAGCACTTGCCGTCTCAGTATTGCGTCAAATGGGGCTTCGGGAGGTCTCCTATTTAGTGCCCAACCGTTTTGAATATGGTTACGGGCTGTCTCCTGAGATTGTCGCTTTAGCAGCGGAACGCGAGCCTGATCTGATTGTTACCGTCGATAACGGTATTTCTAGTCATGCCGGTGTTGCAACTGCTCAGGGCCTGGGTATTAGTGTGCTCATCACCGATCATCATCTACCGGGGAATGATCTGCCATCAGCCGATGTCATTGTGAATCCCAATCAACCCGGTTGTACCTTTCCCAGTAAATCTCTAGCTGGGGTGGGGGTCATGTTTTATGTGCTTAGCGCGCTGCGCGCGGAACTTCGCGACCGGGAGTGGTTTGAACGCTGCGGTTTAGCGATGCCTAATTTAGGTGATGCCCTAGACCTGGTGGCTTTGGGTACGGTTGCTGACGTGGTGCCGCTTGATCGCAACAATCGCATATTGGTGGCTGCGGGTCTGGCGCGCATTCGTGCCGGTCGTGGACGCCCTGGAATCGAGGCGCTATTAGAGGTTGCAGGTCGCAGTGCGAGTGAATTGAGCAGCAGTGATCTTGGATTTATTCTTGGGCCACGTCTTAACGCTGCGGGACGGCTGGAAGATATGGCGATTGGTATCGAGTGTTTGTTGGCAGAAAGTGCCTTCGAGGCCAGGCCCCTCGCCCAGCAGTTAGATGACCTCAATCGCGAGAGGCGCGATATTGAAGCCAGCATGCAAGAAGACGCTTTGGCGCAGTTGAGCACCGTAGAAGTAGACGATGGCTCGCTGAAGTTTGGCTTGTGTGTCTACAACAAAAGTTTTCATCAAGGGGTTGTCGGTATTGTTGCGGCACGTCTTAGAGAGCGGTACCACCGTCCCACTATTGTTTTTGCTCAAGCGGGCGATGACGAACTCAAGGGTTCTGGGCGATCTATACCCGGCGTTCACATTCGTGATGTCCTAGACCACGTGGCCGCACAGCACCCCGATTTGATCGGCAAGTTTGGTGGTCACGCGATGGCCGCGGGTCTGAGTCTCCGTCATGAGGATCTGGGCCAATTTCAAGAGGCTTTTAACAACGCGGTAGCGGTGGCTCTGAAACAAATTCCCCCAGAGCCCGTTGTGATGACCGATGGTGAGCTGGCGCTGGAAGAGTTAACCCTGAGCAGCGCGGAAGCGATCGTTGCCGCAGGACCTTGGGGGCAGCATTTTCCGGAACCTGTTTTTGAGGGTTGTTTTACCGTTGTTGATCAGCGTTTACTAAAAGACAAACACCTCAAGCTTTCACTAGAGAAAGAAGGTACTACTTTTGATGCTATCGCGTTTAATGTTGACCGTGATTGCTGGCCTAACCCTCAGGTTAAGCGAGTTCGTATAGCGTTTCAGCCCGACATCAATTCCTATCGCGGTGAGCGTCGTCTGCAATTGATGATTCGACATTTATGGCCAGACACCTAATTGCAACACTTTGAGATCTTTTGCGGCCGCTTAACAGGCCCTTGTTGTAAACCCTTGTTGTAAAGCATTGTGGGCTGCTCATTGGCGGGTGGTGTGGGGTTTAATAGCGTTATTTTGTTGCGATAAGACCCGTAAAATTCTAGGGTTGTCGGGATTCTGCTATGGCGCTCATGGGTCGCCTTCGATAGACTTTCGGCCCTCTAAAGCTGATTCTCGAGAGCCCTGTGGAAGTCGCACCTATTTTCAACCAGATTAAAGATATTCGTGAGCGTACAGATGTGCTCCGGGGGTATCTTTGACTACGCAGAAAAAAAAGACCGCCTTGCGGAAGTAGAACTCGAATTGGCAGAACCCACGGTTTGGGAACAACCTGACCGCGCTCAAGCCCTCGGCAGAGAGCGATCCTCCTTAGAGCTGGTGGTAAAAACCATTGATGACCTAGATCAGGGCAGCACCGACGCCCATGACCTGCTGGAAATGGCCGTGGCGGAGGATGATACTGATACCGCCGATATGGTGGCCTCGGATACCAATGATCTAATTGCCCAACTGGAAAAGCTGGAGTTCCGGCGCATGTTCTCCGGTGAAATGGACCCTAATAACGCCTATCTCGATGTTCAGTCTGGGTCTGGAGGCACAGAGGCTCAAGACTGGACTGAAATGTTGCTGAGAATGTATTTGCGATGGGGTGAGAGCAAGGGTTTTAAGGCGCGAGTCGTCGAAGCGTCAGCGGGTGAAGTCGCTGGGCTTAAGAGTGCGACGGTGCAGTTTGAAGGTGAGTACGCGTTTGGTTGGTTGCGCACCGAGACAGGTGTCCATCGCCTTGTTCGCAAGTCACCTTTCGATAGTGGCGGTCGACGCCACACGTCCTTCGCCTCTGTTTTTGTGTCGCCTGAAATTGATGACAATATTGAAATCGATATCAACCCTGCCGACCTCCGGGTCGATACCTACCGGTCTTCTGGCGCTGGTGGACAGCACGTGAATACAACCGATTCTGCGGTGCGTATTACCCACGAACCCACCAATACGGTGGTAAGTTGTCAAACAGAGCGTTCACAGCATCAAAATAAAGATAACGCGATGAAGCAACTGCGGGCCAAGCTTTATGAGTTGGAAGTGTTGAAGCGCTCTGCAGATAAGCAAGCTCTAGAAGACAGCAAAGCTGATATCGGCTGGGGCAGTCAAATCCGGTCTTATGTGTTGGATGATGCGCGCATTAAAGATTTGCGGACTCAGGTTGAAACGCGAAATACCCAAGCCGTATTGGATGGGGATCTGGATAAATTTATTGAAGCATCCCTTAAAAAGGGATTGTGATTAAACATCAGGAACAACCCTATGAGTGATTCGGATGTAACCGAAGTTGGCGGAACAGACCCCGCAGAAGAAAACAAGTTGATTGCCGAGCGGCGGTCAAAGCTTGGTCTGCTGCGTGAAGCGGTTAACCAACCGTTCCCTAATGATTTTCGGCGGACGGCTGAAGCAGAGGCTTTGCAGCGAGACTTTAAAGAAATCAGTAAGGAGGATTTGGAAGAGAAACACGAGGTCTTTGCCGTTGCGGGGCGCTTGATTCGCAATCGGGGGGCGTTCCTCTTAATTCAGGATGGCTCATCAACTATTCAGCTTTATATCAATCGCAAGGTGTTAGATGTAGCCACACTAGAGGCCATAAAGGGTTGGGATCTGGGTGATATCGTTGCGGCCTCCGGCCCCATTAATCGCAGTGGCAAGGGTGATTTGTATATCAATATGGAAAGCGGGCGGCTATTGACCAAAGCGCTGCGGCCATTGCCTGATAAGTACCATGGGCTATCTGATCAGGAAATGCGCTATCGGCAGCGCTACGTTGACCTTATCGTTAACCCTGAGAGTCGGGCGGTGTTTCGTATGCGCTCGGCGGCGGTGAGTTTTATTCGACGCTTTTTGGATGATCGGGGCTTTATGGAGGTGGAGACCCCCATGCTTCATCCGATTCCTGGTGGCGCGGCAGCCAAGCCGTTTGAGACCCATCACAACGCGCTCGATATGCCCATGTATTTGCGCATTGCCCCGGAGCTCTATTTAAAGCGGTTGACCGTCGGTGGATTTGAGAAAGTCTACGAGATTAACCGCAATTTCCGTAATGAGGGTTTATCAACAAGGCATAACCCCGAGTTCACCATGCTTGAGTTCTATTGGGCGTATGCCGACTACAACGATGCCATGGATTTGACCGAGGCTTTGCTGCGGGAATTAACCCAAAACCTTTTGGGCACGATGACGGTTTCCTACGGCGATCTACAGCTCGATTTCTCAAAGCCCTTCGCGCGATTGTCGGTGCTAGAGGCGATATACAAATACAACCCTGAGATCACCGAGGCACAGGTCGCTTCCCGAGATGCGGCTGCAGGGGTCGCGGACAAACTGGGTATTGAGGTGAAGCCCAGCTGGGGTCTGGGTAAAATACAAATCGAAATCTTTGAAGCAACGGCAGAGCACCGACTAGAGCAACCCACGTTTATCACGGCTTACCCTACCGAAGTGTCACCGTTGGCACGACGTAATGATGACAATCCATTTATCACTGATCGCTTTGAGTTTTTTGTGGGTGGGCGGGAAATCGCCAATGGGTTTAGCGAGCTTAATGACCCTGAAGACCAAGCCGAGCGTTTCAGAGCCCAGGTCGCGGAAAAGGACAGCGGTGATGAGGAGGCCATGCATTTTGATCACGATTATGTGCGGGCGTTGGAATATGGCATGCCACCCACGGCCGGTGAGGGTATTGGTATCGACCGCTTGGTGATGCTTCTCACCAATGCAGCATCAATTCGCGATGTTTTGCTGTTTCCTCATATGCGACCGGAAGATTAGCGCTGGTCGCTGCGTGGAGCGGGTGCTATTCTCCAAAAAACCAATGAAGAGCCTGACTGTTGTGCCCTATACCTGCTCACGCTTCGTCATAGTCGCCACCACAACACTCCTGGTGTTGGGTTGCGCGACACCTGAAACTGAAACTCCCCAACAGGAGGCTCCAGTATCGGCTGCGGCACTTAACATTCCCGACCCCCTTTCAAACGATGGCTGCGACTGTGAAGAAGTCGTGGTTGTTGAGGAAAATTATTTTGATCGCGGTGTTAGGGCGTTAGCTGCACGAGATTACGATCAGGCCGCTACTTATTTTGAGCGTCACCGCGATACAGAAGGTTCAGAGGCCCAACGTGAGGCCGATGTGGGTATTGCCTTTGTAACCTTGATGAGCGAGGCGAGCATTGCCGCAGACGACAGTACCGCTAGTGGTATTGATGAGCGGGCAGAAGTGATGATCTTAGCTTTGGCAGCAGTGCAAATATTAGAGGGTCGCCTTGAGGCTCTTGATGCTTTGAATAAAGCGATCTCCGAAGATTTAGAAAAGCGCGAAGAGGCCCTCAAGCGGCTTCGGGATCTAACGCTGGGCCAGTAGTTGGCAACGTCACCGTAAAGCACGATCCCGCATCAGGGGTGCTAGTCAAACTGATCTCACCCCCAAGCATGCTGCAAAAATCTTTGACAATGGATAGGCCGAGCCCCGTCCCTCCGTATTTTGTCCCTGTTGTGGCTTCAGCCTGAACAAAGGTGTCAAAGACTCTTCCCTGTTGCTCAGGCGTCATGCCAATACCGTCATCAGCGACTGTCAATGTGAGTTGATCCTCGCTGATTTTTGCAGCGACGGAAATGGTGCCGCTGTCTGTAAACTTGCAGGCATTGCTAAATAGGTTGGTCACAATTTGCTGTAACTTGCCGGGATCGCTCAGCATGGTGTGACCCTCGGCGCCGGTGAGCTCTAGTTTTAGGCTGTTTTTATGCTGAGACAGCAGGGGCGATAGCGCATCGCAAACCTGAAGAATAAGGGCAGCAGGCTGAAAAGACTCTAGGTTGACCTGCATCTTCCCCGTTTCTATTTTCGATAAATCGAGGATCTCATTGATCAGCCCCAGGAGTTGCCGTCCAGAAATAATGATGGTGCCCAGGTCGTGCTGTACCTGTTCCCGGTTAACTTCTCCGGGGTCACCCAGCTCATCTTGCAACATTTCGCTATAGCCAATAATGGCATTGAGTGGCGTCCGAAGTTCATGGCTTACATTGGCAAGAAACATAGACTTTGCGGCGTTTGCTGCGTCAGCATCGGCCTTTGCGCTGTTCACTTCTTCGATGGCCGTGGTAAGTTTTCCTGACATGTCGTTAAACGTTCGCGCTAGATCTTGTATTTCACCTGCGTCGCGATTTTCATCGATACGATAGCTCAAGTCACCCGAACCAAAACGTTGAACCCCTGTCTTTAGCCGCAGCAGGCTCGAGTTCGTCGATCGAATCAATAAAATCACCAGCAACATGGTAACGGCGATCGTGGTAATGAATCCGATGACTGTAATTTGATCAGTCAGTGTAATGGTGCCGTCGATGGTTTTGGATCGCTGGATTGCAAGGGCTTCTTGACGCTGATCCAGCTCATTGAGCTTCTGCCACGTATCGTTGTACTGAATGGGTGACTCAACGGCAGATTGGCGTTCGAGGCGATTGTAGTCGTCATAAAAAGACTGCCACTCGTCAAGAAGCTGTGAGGCGCTGTCAAACAGTCGACGATAATAGTCTTCGGTTGACTCCCCTCCTAACGCACCTAACTTACCGAGTCTTTGTCGAAGGGTTTCGAGTTGGGCCGTCGCGGTTTGCCGCTCGGCATCCCCCAAAGGTTCATCGGTGGTTTCTCTGAGTGTAGCCAGTACCAGAGTTTGCTGGCGGGCCTCTTCGAGGCCTTGCTGTAAGTCGTTAATCAGTTGTGCTGCCACTGCAGCATCGCGGTACGCGACCAGACTCTCACTGCGAGCAAAACTGCCCCACAGGTGGGTGGCTACGTTCACGACAAACAAGGTCAAAATCGCCACGGAAAATAGGTATAAGCGAGCTCTTAAGCTGAGTGATGTTCGAGAAAGCTTCATGAGTTAAGCAAACGTTCTATTTTGATGAGAAGCTCCGGAAAATCGATAGGCTTGGTTGCATAATCCTGACAGCCCGCGGCTAGCGCCTGTTCTCTATCGCTAGCCATGGCATGTGCGGTGAGGGCAATAATTGGTATGTCTTGAATGGTAGCGTCTGAGCTGGCCTCTTTGGCCACGGTCCAGCCGTCTTTAACGGGGAGGTTAATGTCTAATAAGACAAGGGCTGGAAGCAGTTCACGCATCTTGTCGAGAGCTTCCTGGCCGTCTGCCGCACAATCGAGGCTATACCCCGCCCGTTGTAGTCGACGCTGCAGCATTTCACGGTTGACCTCATTGTCTTCAACCAGCAGTAAGGGGCGGCTTTCTTTGGTCGTCATTAATCTCTCCCCAGCACAGCGTGAACTCGCAGTTCGGCTTCAATGCCTTTGACCGATAAGGCTCGTGAGTTGCCGAATTGATACTCCCCCGCAAGCTTTTCGAAAGTGGTGTGCGAGATCAGGATCTCTCCGGGGTCGGCAACATCTTCGATTCGTGAAGTCACATTCATGGCGTGACCCACGAAGCCATATTTTGAGCGGCGCTCACTGCCGATATTTCCCGCTACAACGGATCCGGTATTGAGGGCGATAGCCATTTCCACTTCGGGCAGACCATCAGCACTGTTGGCCGCATTGATATCGGCCATCGCTTCTTGCATGACTAAGGCGCAGCGAACGGCTCTATCGGGGTCATCGTCATTGCGTCGTGGTGCTCCGAATACAGCCAGTACGGCGTCCCCCAGAAACTCATCAATGGTGCCGCCAAACTCAAGGATGATTTCTGTCATACGCCCTAGGTAGCGATTGAGTAGCGTAACGACCTGCTGGGGAGGGAGGTGTTCTACCAAAGTTGTAAAACCACGAATATCGGACATCATAATTGTGACTTCGCGAAGGTCTCCACCAAGCTCGAGTCCCTCGGGTCTCTCGAGAATTTCATCGACGATATCGTCCGAGAGGTATCGGCCAAAGGTCGCTCGAATAAATTGCTCTCGTCGCTCCAACTGCTCGCGATAACGCTCTTCTCGGTCGTGCCAGCGCTTTCTTTCAATGCCAGCTGATATTCTGGCCTGCAGTAAAACGGGGTTGAAGGGCTTTAAGAGGTAGTCGTCTGCGCCCGCTTCAATACAACCGACAATTTGATCCATATCCTGTTGGCCGCTGATCATCACGACCGGTGTTGCACGAAGGCGCTCATCGTCTTTTAGCCGCTTGAGCACCTCGGCGCCGCCAATTCCCGGCATAACCAGGTCGAGCAGCACGACATCGACGCCCATAGTATCGAGCAGCTCGAGGGCTTCCTCGCCAGATTCAGCTGAAATTACCGTATGCCCGGTTCTTTGTAGCAGCCGTGATACCAGTTCGCGATTTTCAGGGAGATCGTCAACCGCAAGAATGACACCGGGCTCTTCGCTGGGCAGTAGGGCTGCTGCTGTTGATTTGGTGGGTGAGTGCGGCTCGGGTGCGGGCTCGTTCTTGGCTGCAGCCAAAATTTGTAACAGATGAGTTCTTACCGCAGAGGGCAGGGCGTCACTGTCTTCCAGCAGCATTTCCGAGTAGCCTCGAATAGCACCAATGATGTTACGACGGTCGTGGCGGGCTTCAGAGTGTGTTAGTTCAAGCTTCTCTTCAAGTTTTTGGCTGGCACCTATTAGAGAGACCAGATCTTTTTTGACCAGTTCGCTGGTTATGACAGGATCGTAATGCCTTTTCGGCCCCAGTGCCGCAACGGCAGCCAGCACTTTTAAAGCCCACGGGTCGTCAGTATTAGAGTGCTTAACCACGGTGCCACCTCATTTTGGTGAACTCATTTCACGTCACATGATAAAGCCAGCAGCATTTCAATGCATTCCTGTGTCTTAGGGATGGTGGATTGACGGTTGTTTGCGGTAATATTGCAACATTAAGCAGTTTCTAAGGAAAGAACATCAATGCTGAATCAAGTGGAAATCTTTCACGGACTCAATGACGGCGAGCTTCAAGCGCTTGAAAGTAGCTCAAGTACCCGCTCATTCCCCAAAAATACCGTTGTGATTCATGAGAATGATCCTGCTGACTCACTTTTTGTGATTGAAAGCGGCAAGGTCAAAGTTTACTGCTCCGATAAGAACGGTAAAGAATTTATTATGAATACCTTAGGTGCTGGAGATTACTTCGGCGAGCTGGCACTGCTTGACGATTCAACGCGTTCAGCGTCGGTGCGCACTGTAGAAAAGTGTGAATTCCGGGTGGTTATGAAGGAGGACTTCAATGGTGTCCTCGACGAGCACCCCAACATTGCCCGCCAGCTAATAAGCAATTTGGCCGGTCGCGTGCGCAAATTAACCGCCGATGTCAAAAGCCTGGCTTTGCAAGATGTCTACGGTAGGGTGGCTAATGTGCTGATGGACCTCTCCGAGGAGCGCGGCGACGGCACGTTGTTTATCCCCGAGAAGCTAACGCAGCAAGATATTGCAGATCGCGTGGGGGCGTCCCGGGAAATGGTTGCGCGAATCCTAAAAGATTTGACGATCGGAGAATACATTCGCTTTGAAGGTCGACACATCATCATTAATACTAGGTTGCCCGCTAAGTATTAATTAGGGTCTAGTTGGGTGCCCCGTCTTCCGGGGTTGATGTGGCAATAACTTCTGCGGCTACTTCACCTTGTGAGAGTCTTATGCGCACCTCAGATTGCAGAGGCGCTTGTGCAGCGCTGCGAATTATCTGCCCATTGGGGTTGGTGACCAAGGCGTAACCTCTAGCCAAGATGTTCTCGGGCCCCAAGGTACGCAGCAACTGCTCGTGCTGTCCTAAATTTGTTCGAAACCTGCGCAAGTTGCCTTTTATCAACTGCTGCAATTCGCGCTTTCGTTGTTCTAACAACACGGTTTGATGCTCAATTCCCCGTCTGGGGTGGCGTGATGCCAGCTGATTGAGAAGGTGAGTTAAGGTTGACCGCTGAATTTTGAGTCGATTCTTTATGAGTAAACAGAGCTGCTGACTGCGGCTGTCCAGTAATTGCCGCTGCTGCATTAGCGTTGTGCCCGGGTGCCGCAGACGGGCCTGCCAGTGTCCTAATGCTGCGCGTTCCTGAGATAAGCGTCTAGCCATAAGACCCTGCAGAATGCGCTGTGCATCATCAAGGCGCTGGCTCCACTCACTCTGGTCTAGGCTTACCAACTCGGCGGCTGCAGAGGGTGTGGCGGCTCGCTGGTCGGCCACAAAATCTGAGATACTGAAATCTACTTCATGACCGACAGCCGATACGATAGGAAGCTGTGATTGTGCTATCGCCCTCGCCAGGGCTTCGTCATTGAACGCCCATAAGTCTTCAGCAGAGCCACCACCGCGGCCAATGATCAGTACATCGAGCGGCAGTGTCTGCTCCCGGTGCAAGCGATTGGCTTGCTCAACGGCCTGCAACAGCGCCCCCGGGGCCTCTGATCCTTGCACGGCCACAGGGAATAAGAAAACTTCGGTCATGGGGCTGCGGCGTTCTAGAACGGCCAAAATATCATGAAGCGCGGCGCCGCTGGCTGAGGTGATGACGCCAATCCGCCGGGCGCTATTGGGAATCGGCTGTTTACGCTCGACCGAAAACAGCCCTTCTTCAAAAAGCTTGGCTTTTAGTTTGTCAAAGGCTTGCTGCAGCGCGCCATCACCCGCAGGCTGAATGTGTTGCGCGATGAGCTGGAATTCCCCGCGGTTGGTATAAAGACTCACCCTAGCTCTGACCTGAACGCGATCACCTCGGCTGGGCTTGAAGCGTAGCTTGGCATTTGCCGAGCGGAACATGGCGCAGCGCACCTGCGATTCGCTGTCTTTTAAGGTGAAATACCAGTGACCTGAGCTCGCGGCGGTGAAGTCGCTGATTTCGCCCTCAACATCGACATGGGCAAAGTGGCCCTCTAGCAGGCTTTTTGCCCGTTGTGTGAGCTCGCTAACGCTTAAAGTCGTCGATTTTTCGTTGATATCGATCAAAGTTCTTATGCTCGCCCTTATTTACCGAGTTTGGGTGCAACCGCTATAATACCCTGTTTACCAGAGACCGGACTCTACTCCGGTTGCTATTGAGGTTTCTATGCTGCGCATCGCCGAGGAAGCACTGACGTTTGATGATGTACTCCTGCAACCGGGTTACTCAGAGGTAACGGCGAAGGAAGTGTCCCTCGCGACCCATCTCACCCGCAACATTGCCATGAATATTCCCTTACTGTCGGCGGCCATGGATACGGTAACCGAAGCGCGCTTAGCAATTGCGCTGGCCCAGGACGGCGGCGTCGGTATTATCCATAAAAATATGACGATAGCTGAGCAGGCTGATGAGGTTCGTCGCGTTAAAAAGTACGAGAGTGGGGTGGTTAAAGACCCTATTACCATACAGGAAAGCGCGACGATCAATCAGTTGTATGAATTGACGCGGGCCAATGGTATTTCAGGGGTTCCCGTGCTTCGCGGCGACGATTTAGTGGGCATTGTGACGCGTAGGGACGTGCGCTTTGAAACCGACTTATCTAAGCCAATATCGGCCATTATGACGCCGCGGGAACGGTTGGTGACGGTTCGCGAGGGTGCACCTTCAGACGAAGTTCAGCAGCTTCTGCATCAGCATCGTATTGAAAAAATCTTGGTCGTGAACGATGACTTTGATCTCTGCGGCATGATTACCGTTAAAGATTTTGACAAGGCCGAGAGCTTTCCTTTGGCCTGTAAAGATAATTTGGGACGTCTGCGCGTGGGCGCGTCCGTGGGCACTAGCCCTGACACCGATGAGCGCATTGACGCGTTGGTAGCGGCGGGTGTCGATGTCTTGGTGGTCGATACGGCTCACGGTCACTCAAAAAATGTTATCGAGCGGGTTCGACTCATCAAAGAGCATTATCGCGGTGTTGATGTGATTGGCGGCAACATTGCTACAGGCGAAGCGGCATTGGCCCTTTATGAGGCGGGGGCTGATGGTGTGAAAGTGGGTATTGGCCCTGGCTCAATTTGTACGACACGAATTGTGACCGGCACTGGCGTCCCTCAGATTACAGCAATCTCCAATGTTGCCGAGGCATTGGGCGATCGTGGTATACCCATTATCGCCGACGGTGGCATTCGATTTTCTGGCGACATTGCTAAAGCGATCGTGGCGGGCGCCCATGCGGTCATGATGGGCTCAATGTTTGCGGGTACTGAAGAGGCGCCCGGTGAGGTAGAGCTTTATCAGGGCCGAACCTACAAGGCCTATCGTGGTATGGGCTCTATTGGGGCCATGGCGCAAAAACAGGGCTCCTCTGATCGATACTTCCAAGACTCTAGTGTTGGTGCTGAGAAGCTCGTGCCCGAGGGTATCGAGGGCCGGGTACCTTATAAGGGCCCGGTTTCTTCTATTATCCAGCAATTAATGGGGGGGGTGCGGTCGGCTATGGGTTACGCGGGATCTGCCACTATTCCAGACATGCGTACCCGTCCTACTTTTGTCCGTGTGACGACAGCTGGTATGTCCGAGTCCCATGTACATGACGTCTCCATTACCAAGGAAGCGCCTAATTACCCTGTTCGTTGAACGGTTCTGACATCGAGGCTTTTGTGACTGCAGATATTCATCAGCACCGCATTCTTATATTAGATTTTGGTTCTCAATACACTCAATTGATCGCACGGCGTGTGCGGGAAGTCGGGGTGTACAGCGAGATTTATGCTTGGGATATGACTGAGGCCGATATCCGCGCCTTTAACCCCAGCGGTATTGTGCTGTCGGGTGGGCCTGAGTCGGTGACCGAGCCCAATTCCCCGAGAGCGCCCGAGGTGGTGTTCGAGCTGGATGTGCCGGTGTTGGGCATCTGCTACGGCATGCAGACAATGGCCGTACAAATGGGCGGAGAAGTTCAGGGGTCGGAAACGTCAGAATTTGGCTACGCCCAGATACGTCGCGGCGCAGACGAGGGGCTTCTCCAGAATATAAGCGATCATCGAGATGACAGCGGTCAAGCACTGCTTGATGTTTGGATGAGCCACGGCGATAAGGTTGTTGCTTTACCACCCAATTTCCAATGCATTGCCGAAACCGATAGCTGTCCCATCGCGGGTATGGCACATAGCTCCAAGCCATGGTTCGGTATTCAGTTTCACCCTGAGGTGACCCACACGGCGCAAGGCGAACGAATTTTTGAACGCTTTGTACTGGAAATTTGTGGCTGTGAGGCGCTTTGGACTCCGGCAAATATTGTTGAAGATGCGATCCAGCGCGTACGCACTCAGGTGGGCAGCGATCGTGTGTTGTTGGGTCTGTCGGGTGGTGTCGATTCTTCTGTTGTGGCGGCACTGCTACAGCGTGCTATTGGCGATCAGCTTACCTGCGTGTTCGTTGATAACGGGTTGTTGCGCCTCGACGAGGGCGATCAGGTTATGGCCATGTTCGCAAAGAACATGGGTGTTCGTGTCATTCGCGCTAATGCTGAAGAGCGCTTCTTAGGAAAGCTGAAAGGGGTCAGTGATCCTGAGGCCAAGCGTAAAGCTATTGGCAATACGTTTATTGAAGTTTTTGATGAAGAGGCCACCAAAATCACCGATGTAAAGTGGCTTGCTCAGGGCACAATTTACCCCGATGTGATTGAGTCTGCGGGTTCAAAAACGGGTAAGGCCCATGTGATCAAGTCACACCACAATGTAGGCGGTCTACCCGATGACATGGCCCTTGAGTTGGTCGAGCCACTACGTGAACTGTTTAAGGACGAGGTGCGCCGTATTGGATTAGAGCTGGGGCTGCCGAAAGACATGGTCTTTCGGCATCCGTTCCCGGGGCCTGGTTTGGGTGTGCGCATTTTGGGAGAGGT
>CALKNZ010000117.1 GCA_938091995.1 uncultured Luminiphilus sp.
CTTCCATCGTGCTCATCGCCGGGGTTCTGGCTTTTCCCGCAACGTGGCTACAGCGCTTTGCAGCCATAGTGTTAGGCTTTATCGCCATTCAACTACTGAATATTTTGCGTATCGTTAGCCTGTTTTACTTAGGGCAATCGAATTTCGACATTTTTGAATGGACCCACCTGTACCTATGGCCAGTACTTATTATGCTCGATGTATTACTGGTCTTTGCCCTATACCTTCGCTGGTTATCGCGGTCGGATCCGTCACCACAGCATGCGTGATATCGCTTTTCGGCAGCAGGTTCTAACCACCCTGCTACTTCTTGCGATCACATTTGGCCTTTGGATGGCTACGGAGTCACTGCTAGCGACCCCGGCGAAATGGCTCGCCCACGGCCTGCTCACCCTCTGGTTTCCGGGTGTCATTAACACGACGATCTTTGAGCCCGGGGCTCTACTGGTGGTCTCGAATTTTACCGAAATCAACGGTGTGATACGCCTAGCCTTGCCCGATGAAGAAGGTCTCGCCTTTCGCCTCAATACCCGGCTCGTGTCCTATGGCCTACCCTTCTATGCGGCACTACTTTGGGGCTCTCGAATTAAAAATCCCTTCAACACCTTTGCTTTGGGTTTGTTTGTACTGTGGGTCGCCATGGCATTGGGGCTAGCCGCCATGACCGCGAAGGATTTGATGCTGGTTGTTGGTCAGCCTTTCCTCGCAACCCCTTGGGTACCCCCACCGCCGGTAATTGTAGTTAGCTATCAGTTCAGTGTTTTACTGATGCCAACCCTTGCCCCTGTTCTGCTTTGGGTCTTTCAACTAAGGGGCTCACCGCTCTGGAAACACCTCGAGAGCCAGCTGGAAGGCCATCAGAATAAGGGGTGACGCGCCACAACCAACCGCGTTTCAACACCTTTATAACCTGCCCTAAAGTCTGCTACGCCTTCACACCGCTGTATGCCTGTAAGCCTGTATGGATATACATTTCATCCGTGACACCCGACAAACATGGCGTCTTATTTATCGAACTTTCACAATGCAGCAGTAACCAGGGTGATTCAAAAAATCGTGGAAGCAAGGTTTTTATCAGCGCAACATCCAGCGTCTAACTTATTTGCTTTTGATGTTTCAACACGGCTTTTTCCAGAACCGTTCTTCTCAAAGCCATCCACTCCTCTAACAGATCCTTTTGGGGACTACTTTGTAAGATCAACTCTTTAAGTTCGTCGCATCGCAGCAGCTCTTGATGGCTTTCCTGCCAAATCAATGATTTTGGGGATTCAAACACGGCTGTCGTCAAAGTTTTATCGGCTAGAACCAATGCGGAAAAGCGCTCTTGAATAAATACCTTCATCGGCGCAGATCCATCTCTATGCTTAGTAGTTAGTGCTTGAATTTCGCTAGTTGGGTCTTTGCAATATTGGAAAAATCTAGATGCTAAGAACTCCCACCTCCTCCAATACGAGGCCTTAGCTACGATAAAGTTTGAGAAAACCGACGTACTTCTAGTTGTAACTAAAGTAGAAATATTAATAGGGATTTTTACGTGATCTAAAAAACATTGCGTTGCTTTTATAATTCCAGGGTGATGGGTCTCGCCTTGCTCCCAGGGGTTTTGATAAAAGCACAGCTGGTCCCAGCCCGGAGAAAAAAGTATTGCATCTTTATCAAAGTTTTCCGAAATACTTTGATAAGTAAACTCTGAAGTAAACCCTGTTTTTTCATAGAACCTAGGTGAAAAAAACCCATAAAACACATTTTCTTCCAGCTCATTATCCTTCAAAAAATTTAATATTGGCCAAAATTCAAACCAAGTTTTATCGCCGTTCTTGTTATCCAAAGGGATATATGAAGGTGTGAGTAGCCGGAAACTCTCAGAGTCGTAAAAGATTTGTCGGATTTGAATTTTTTGCATCTGCCATTCCATAGTTCTGCCGGCGCCAATCTAATTTTCACGATAGTAAATCAAAGCTTTCTGCAGAAATAGTAACTAGAAAACTGCACCTTACTGCCGAGCTGATGCGGTGAAACAATGACCCTTCCTTTGCTTGTTAGATCCTGATTGAGCCCCCCTTTTTAGAAACACCTTTAAATCCCAAGCGCGGGGCTCACCTAGGGCGGAATGATCGAAAACCAGCTTATATCTATACCCTTAATCGATGTACGAATTGCATCGGCAAATTGAGAAGAATTGCGTACGGGAGGCATAAAAAACAATACGTTATTTCGATATCTGAGGTTACCTACTGTTTTGGTAAGCGAATCCTGCCTTGCTTTCGAAAAGCCAAAAACTATTTTATCGCACCCGGACTGCCCGCCAGCCCATCAGCCCAACCAACAGAACCAGTATGGCTGAACCTAAGGCGCCAGATACAGGGATCGCCTCAGGAGAACCTAAGGCACTGGCTGACGCACCAACTCCCTTGGCAGCGGCTTCAATGTCATCATCATTTGCTTTGGACCCATCAACACCTGAATCCGATGACCCAATATCGACTAAAGTTTGTAAAGCATTAGAAGCTGCTGCCTCACTGTCACCATCTTCTGCTTGAGACCCATCAGCACCTAAAACCAACGACCCAATACCGATTATGGTCTGTAAAAAGTTGGAGGCTACTGTCTCACTGTCACCATCTTCCGCTTTAATCCCGTCGGCACCTGAAGTCGATGACCTGATACCCAGTAGGGTTTGTACAAGGCTGGAGAACATTCTCGCCGCAAGGCCCGGTGTGGGCGGCAGCGTGCCTAAAGTAAGCTCTCCCGCTAATTTAGACTCGCTCTGCCGCTGCGGCGTTACGTCGCTATATACCCCAGCAAGGCGACAACTGTAGGTATTGTTGGTGGGTAATCCAGTCACTTGAATCGGGGAACTTGTACCCTCCCCAGTGAAGATGTACTGCCGCTGGCCAATTCCCCAGCTGTTTAATACGCCCTCATCACTGGCGTAGCGGTCCGAAACATGGAGAGACCACAAGCCGGATAAGGGCTCTCCGGCAAGTTCGGAAAAAGGTGTTTCCAATTTGAGGGTATCGGGATAGATGCCAATCACATCGTCGCCGGGGTCATCGACTGTGGGCTGCCTGAGCGATATTCTTTTGCCACTTGGCGACTCCAACTCTATGACAACATCACTTCTGAAGGTGTGGGTGATATTAACCTGCACCTCAAATTCATCGGGGGAGACATCGCCATCAGCCGTTAGCTGAATCTGCGAGGAAATTGCATTGGTGTCGCTAAATGGCAGGCCCGGCGCCGCTGACCCCGCAACTATGCGCGGCGGCGTCAGCGCAGTCCCTGACAGACTCCAGCTATTGAAGACACCGTCGTCCCCATCGAAACCGTCACTAACGGTTAATTGCCACGCGCCCGCAATGGATTCCCCCGCTAAACCACTGGCAATATAAGTCTCAATGACATTGTCACTAGAATCGGTACCATCGAGGCCCTTTAACTGCGCGGTTATGCCCGAAGGGGATGTCAGCTCGATGACAACGTCACCTCGAAAAGCGTGCGTAATGTCAACAGACACCGTCAGGCCAGCGGGGGAGACCGACCCCTCACCGGTTAACTGGATTGAGGAAGACGTGGATTGTTCGAAATTGAAGTCAGCACCAGAATCAGCAGAACCCGAGAAAGGCGTCTCGCGGGGTTCACCCACACAGGCTGCGTCGTAATAGTTGACGCCGCTGGCGGCTCCGGGGGTAAACGCAATATTGATAGCGGTATCGCCAGCCGCAGACATTAATACGTTGCTAGGGGCAGGCACTTCAGGGGTAGGAGCAGCACTGCTATCAAGTGAAAAATCTGTGTCAGACACGTCGAAAAAAATATTATTTCGGCCCCGCACCATCAGACGCGCTGAATCGGTCTTGACGCCCGAGGGAAATTCCACTCTTGCGTAACCGTCGTTATCTGTCGTGGCAAAGGGCGTGTCTTGAAAAGACGCGCCACCATCAGTCGAAAGATAAAGATCAATTTTTTGTACTGAAATCGGATCTATATGGGTGTCACCCAAGTTCCATCGAACCGTACCGGTGCTTCCCAACGACCCACCCAAATTTGGCTCTGCTAAAGAAAAGGGCTTCCCGGCTAATGGCTCTGCGATGACCGTAATTTCTGTTGAATCAGAATTCCTTCCGCCGAGCTCATCTCGTGTCGTCAGTGTAAACGCCATGCTTCGGGCTTTTTTCGGTAGCTTTTCTGCATCGTCTGTCACACCTGCCACAACCGTGGCTAGCTGCGGCAAGTAGCGCTTTGCAGTGGTCACAGGCGCAAGGGTTCTAAACAGCGGGATGGCCCCATCGTCAGGAGCCGCTAGTGCTGCAGCGGGACCAAGGTCTCGTTGCTCCCATGAAAAGGTTACGTTGTCGCCGTCGGCATCCGTTCCCGAACCCTCGATAACAAGCGGGGTACTGGCGGGCACCGTATACCTAACACCTGCATATACCGTCGGCTTGGTATTGCCCGTAGCGCTGACTGTGCCACAGCTACTCCCATAACCCTCGACATAGTTTGCTGCCTGTTCAAAGCTATAAGAATGGAACATAGGATCAGCAAGATTACCGACTAAATGCGTTTGAGGGATATTGTCGGGTGAGCAAATCCCAGAGTAGCTCATGATCGTACTACCTGAGCCCGGCTCAACGGCTGCGCTACCTGACCGCTGCTCGATACAGTTAGGTGCGCTAGAATTAAATGTGTGGGCCATGCTGAATTGGTGGCCAATTTCATGTGCAACATAATCAACGGCGAAGGCATCACCTTCATAGCCACCGGTGACACCCTTGGCCTTGTACCCATCGCTACAGGGCCCGGTTCCCGCCAAACCGCCGGGGGAAGTGCTAAACGTGTGACCAACATCGTAATTCTCTGATTGAATGATATCGTCGATCACCACCTGAGACTCATCAATTAATACTTCGGTGTCGTCATTCCCCTCAAAAGGATCCGTTTCAGGATCGGTAAAAATAATAGCGTCATTGTTTTCCACCAATTCAAAAGCGACCGATACCTCCCCATTAAAAATACCGTTAACACGATTAACTACTTTGACCACGGCTGAAAGTGCACCCTCAACGGTACCACCGTGATAGTCACCATATTCGCCGGTCGTGGCGACGGCTAGTCGATAGGTTCTTAATTCCTCACCTCTCGATCGAGCTTGATCGGTACGTGAGGGTCGCGCTGAAGACTTTAAATGGGTGGATTTCTCCCCAAGCCCACCGTGCTCTCGGTCACTGTGGCCCTCTACGCCACATTGGAAAGTCCGTTCAACCCCCTTCGCATCGCGTGCGAAGTAGCTCATAACTTTGGCATTGTCAGATTGATTTACCGGTTCAATCATCCAGCGGCCATCAGACCCAAGCACCTGCACACTCAAACCGGAGGGCGTAAGCTCCATTTGGGCAGTTGCCGCAGCCTTACCAATCGAGCGGCCGGAAAATGCTTGTATATTTGGGAACTTACGTGCGAGGGCAGGGCTCATGGTCCCAGCCAGCTGAAACTCGAAATCGTTGAAGCCCCCATCAGGAATGGGCAATTGCAGAAAAAAAGTGCCGCCTCCCGATGACAGACCCGCGCTGATCCGTTCGCTCAAGCCATCGCGATCAATCCGGAGGTATCGGGCGTCCGTTGGGGACTGCCGCGCCTGCCGCGTTGAAACCTCGCGACCCACCTCCTCGTGGGAAATTTCCTGCCACAAACCGTTGTCCGCAAAACCCATGTTTGCAAAAAAGAAAGTTACAACAAGCACTAAAATGCCGGTTAAAAATTTCAAACTAGGCATGTTTCCCCCAGTAAAATTTATTCGCTCATCAAAACCCTAACATAAGCCAGTCAATCGATCTTATGAGTTTTATTCTAGTTTGAAGCCCTGCAGTTAAAAGGAATCCCCTTTTTCCAGTGAATAAAGATGCAGCGAGCAAACTCACAATAGCGGAGATAAGGCTGCTGAGAGCACGCACTTGAAGGTTTTACCAAGGAATCGATTTGCCGTGTAAGTCATAAAACTGGCCGCTATCACTTTTTGAAAGGCCGGTGATCACTTTAAACAGCTGTTGAGCGCTTTCATCTGTTGAGTAGGTGGCTCTTTCGTTAGTCATGTCTGTTCTGACCCAGCCAGGGTGCAACACGACAAACACAAAGTCCTGCTCTGAAAACTCACTCGACAGCGATTTGTTAATGCTATTTAAAGCACTCTTACTGGCACGGTAACCCATCGCACCTCCGGTATTTTGCTCAATGCTTCCCATACGACTACTCATACTCGCAACAACTCTTCGCGAACCCATCATCATATTGGGCATCAGTGCTTGAATAACTCGCAGTGCTCCCAAGCTATTAACGTTGAATGTATTTTTTAGCTTTTCAATATCTAAACTCGCAAGCTCGGGGGTACTGTGCCCTCCAATTCCAGCGTTGTTCAGTAAAATGTCGATCGGACGATCCCGAAGTTGAGACTTCAGGGACTCAATACTCACCGGATCAGTGATATCTAATTGAACAATCTCAACCCCGATTTCTTTTAGTTCGAGGGCCTCGTCCGGCTTACGTGCAGTACCGATAACCGCAAAACCCTGCTGATGAAAATACCTAGCTAGCGCCAGACCGATACCACGATTAGCACCCGTAATTAACACCGTTAACTGGTGCTCGTTGGAATTATGTTCGCCGGTAGCGGTACTTGTTTGGCCGCTTATTGAGCAAACCAGTGCCATCACCACCAACAGTATGTGCAACCATCGACCAGTCAAATAATGTCTCCCGCTTTTCATGGGGTGCTCACCTTCTAAGTTAGTTGCGAACGCGTTTGACGGCATTTGGTACGGTTAAATGGCAACGTAGATTGCATACATTGCAGCATCAGCGTAATCCCAGGGTCAAGGGCCAAGAACCAAAGCCGATCAGCGCTTAAGTGCCAACAGGTATCAGGGCTCACTTAGTTGGCGCTGGCAACTTATCCCCCAGAGCACTTTCGACGTCTTGGTCGTAGGCCTCTAACGACGGACAGGTGCAAATGAAATGTCGATCTCCGTAGGCATTGTCTACTCGGCCGACGGGGGGCCAGTATTTATCAACGCGAAAACTCCCGGGCGGAAAGCAACCCACCTCACGACTGTAGGGACGATCCCACTCACCAATGAGGGCATTAACCGTGTGTGGCGCATGTTTCAGCGGATTATTGTCAGCGGGTATTTCACCCCGTTCAATTGCCGCTATCTCTTCTCTGATTGCTTTCATCGCCGTAATAAACCGATCGAGCTCGGCCTTAGTTTCACTTTCAGTGGGCTCAATCATGAGGGTTCCTGCAACAGGCCAACTCATGGTCGGCGCGTGAAATCCGTTGTCAATTAAGCGCTTGGCAATATCATCTACCGTGACATTCGCTGATTCAGCAAAGGCGCGTGTATCGAGAATGCATTCGTGGGCAATACGCCCGGCTGAACCCTTAAAGAGAATGTCGTAGCCGCTCTCTAACTGTTTAGCTATGTAGTTAGCATTAAGAATGGCAACACGAGTTGCTTGGGTAAGCCCCTCCCCGCCCATCATTAACAAATACGCCCAGGAGATAGGTAGAATCGACGCCGACCCCAACGGTGCGGCACTCACAGCACCGTCGCAGTCTGTTACCGAATGCCCTGGCAAATAAGGTGCTAAATGGGCTTTCACGCCAATGGGGCCCATCCCCGGACCTCCGCCCCCATGGGGAATGCAGAAGGTCTTGTGTAAATTCAGGTGGCTCACGTCACCGCCAATATCCCCTGGCCGCACCAGACCCACCATGGCGTTCATATTGGCACCATCGATATAGACCTGACCCCCGTGTTCATGCGTAATCGCGCAGATCTCTGTCACCGTTTCCTCAAAGACGCCATGGGTAGAGGGGTACGTGATCATGCAGGCCGCGAGGCGACTGCCCGCCGCAGCCGCTTTGGCACGGAAATCGGCTACGTCAACATCACCATTTTGAGCAGATCTGACCACAACCACATCAAGGCCGACCATTTGCGCAGAGGCAGGATTGGTGCCGTGGGCTGAAACCGGAATCAGGCAAATATTCCGATCTGTATCGCCCCGTGCACGATGATAGGCACGAATAGTTAACAGACCTGCATACTCGCCTTGAGCTCCTGAGTTGGGTTGAAGGCTCATGGCGTCGTAGCCGGTAATCTCGCAAAGTTTGGCGCTTAGGTCTTCGGTGAGTTCGGCGTAACCTTGAGTTTGATCTGCTGGCGCAAAAGGATGGATGTTGGCAAATTCAGGCCAGGTGATGGGCAGCATCTCGGCGGCAGCGTTGAGCTTCATGGTGCAAGAACCCAGAGGAATCATTGCGCGATCTAAGGCGAGGTCACGATCGGCTAAGCGTCGCATATAACGCATCATTTCAGTCTCGGCTCTATTGAGGTGAAAAATAGGATGCGTTAGGTACGAGGTCTGTCTAACCAGCGCGTCATTAAACCGATATTCCCGGGTCAGTTCAGCCGTTCTCTCGTGAATGCCAAAGGCACGCCATAATCGCTCAATCACATGCGTGAGTGTGCTCTCATCCAACGAAATTCCGACACGGCTATCACCCACCTTGCGCAGATTTATGCGCTCGCGGCGTGCTGCGTCGATAATCGTGCCCTGAAAAGCCCCAACCTCAACAGTAATCGTGTCGAAAAATGTGGTGGGCTCAATAGCGAAGCCGTGAGCTTCCAGCCCCCGGGCCACGCAAACGGTTTTACAGTGTACCGTTTGCGCAATGGCTTTGAGACCTTCTGGGCCATGGAAAACAGCGTAAAAGCTGGCGATATTGGCCAACAGCGCCTGTGCGGTGCAAACGTTTGAGGTGGCCTTTTCTCGCCGAATATGTTGCTCACGGGTCTGTAGGGAAAGCCGATAAGCTGTATTGCCATGAGCGTCAATGGATACCCCCACAATTCTCCCCGGCATGCTCCGTTTATAGGCCGCTTTGCAGGCCATATAGGCCGCTGACGGACCGCCGCATCCCATGGGCACACCAAATCGCTGAGTAGATCCCACGGCAATATCGGCACCCATGGCGGCAGGCTCTTTAAGCAGAGTCAGTGCAAGGGGGTCGGCGATGACAATGGCGATGGCTTTCGCCTCATGTAACAGCTGGGCCTGGGGAGAGAAATCGCGAATATGCCCGTAAGTTCCGGGATATTGAAAGATACCGCCAAAAACAGTGCTCGCATCCAACGCCTCGGGGGCGCCCACGACAATGTCGATGTTAAGGGGCTCCGCGCGGGTTTTCATCACGGCAATATTTTGGGGGTGACAATTCTCGTCGATAAAAAAACCGCGAGCTTTTGACTTGGCCACGCGCTGGGCCATCACCATGGCCTCCGCCGCCGCAGTCGCTTCATCAAGTAGAGAGGCGTTGGCAACTTCTAGACCCGTTAGGTCCGTTACCACCGTCTGAAAATTCAATAGTGCCTCAAGCCTACCCTGAGAAATTTCAGGCTGATACGGGGTGTAGGCGGTGTACCAGGCGGGGTTTTCCAAAATATTTCGCTGAATCGCCGGCGGACAAACCGTGCCATAAAACCCTTGTCCAATCATGGTAGTAAAAACTTTATTTTTAGCCGCTACCTGACGCATCCTAAAGATCAATTCGCGCTCAGATAGGGGCTCTTCAAAATTGAGTGCTTGGGCTTGTCGCAAGTTGGCGGGAATGGTTTGCTCTATCAGCTCATCAAGATCACTGACACCCAACACCTCAAACATCTCGGCCATCTCCCTGGGAGAAGGACCAATGTGTCGCCGGTTGGCAAAATCATAGGGGTTGTAGTCTTCGGGCGTAAAAGGCATTGCAGTTGATTCCTTTTTGTTAACGCTTGTAATTGGGCTGGTGAAATAAGGGGGCGACCTGTCTTGCTTCGAGCCGTTTGCCACGGACCTCACCAAAAACAGGGGCGCGAGGGTCTAATTCGGAGCTAATTAGCGCCATGGCAATCGGCGTGCGATTGGATGGGCTGAACCCCCCGGAGGTGATCACCCCAAGAGGCTCGCTGCCCTCAGGGGCGTCGTAGAGTAAAACACCGCCGCGCATCGGCGCTCGACCCTGCGGCAACAGACCAATATGGCGCCTTGGCGCCCCTCGATCGAGCTCACCTAAGATGCGATCCGCACCGAGAAAGCCCCCCGGAGATTTTCCCGTGGCGCGTCTTGAACGATGAATAGCCCAGGAGAGACCCGCCTCAACAGGCGATATGTCCTCTGCCAGCTCGTGACCATAGAGCGGCATACCTGCCTCCATGCGTAAGCTGTCGCGTGCCCCAAGGCCGCACAGTGCGACGTCCTCATTTTGCAGCAGAGCATGAGTAAAGCCTTCGGCAGCATTAACGGGTATGGAAATTTCAAACCCATCCTCTCCGGTGTAGCCTGAGCGAGATATCCAAATTTCATTGGCCTGCCACTGCATCACCGCCACATCCATGAAACGCATTGGTACAGCGTCAGGCAGGAGGGCCATCATGACTGACTCCGCACAAGGTCCTTGTAGCGCGAGCAGCACTCGATCGTTAACCGGCGCAATGCCCTCGACATGGCGACTAAGGTGCTCAAGGTCGGCATCCCGTCGAGAAGCGTTGACCACCAGCAAGAAGTCATCCACGCGCCGTGCAATCATAAGATCGTCCAAGACACCCCCGGACGCGGTGGTGAGCAAGCTGTAACACTGGCGCCCAATAGGCAACGCGTGAATATCTGTAGGTAACAAAGTTTCGAGAGCATCGACGGCCGCCAGTGGGAGTCTAAGCTGGCCCATATGACTGACATCAAACAAACCCGCCTTCGTACGAGTATGCAAATGCTCGGCCATCACCCCTGCCGCGTATTGCACAGGCATGTCATAACCTGCAAAAGGCGCAAATTTCCCGCCCGCTGTTTGATGCATGGCGTGAAGCGGCAACTGCTTTAAATGGCTCATGGATCCCCCCGTGAACCGGGGTCAACCCGGCACCGATAACGCCTGCCCACTGCACGGCGTTCGATGCCCCCTCTGTCCTGTTGCCTGAGATCGTTATCCCGTCGGCGTGCGCTGGTGCGCCTCTCTCCAGAGTTTGAAGTTCAGAAGGTCCTTTTGCCTGAGAGTTTACCGGGGCGGTTGCTCCTTCGGCACCGGCATACAGCCGACTTCTTCCT
>CALKNZ010000118.1 GCA_938091995.1 uncultured Luminiphilus sp.
GTTTCCAAGGCTATTTGGCTGCACGCCTGTTCAATTTCCTGAGCAGATTTATCGCAGCCCTCAGCAATCTTTGCATATAAGATTTTAGGATCATCGTGCCTACCACCGTATTCCGAGCAGTGTAGGTAATTGAAAACAGTACCTATTAAGTCTAGACGCCCCTCCCGAGCACGCTGGACACTAGCCCTTAACCAAGTCCAACGTCCATGCCATGGAAAATAGTTAACAGCGGGCTGAAGAAAGTAATTCGACTTACTCCAACCCTCGTCTGATCTAATATCCTCAATAGCGGCAAAAACGTTTTCAGGCTTGTACCAGCGCTGCCTTCGCTCTATCTCCGTCTTGCAACTCGCCACAATGATGTACATCAGCTCAATACCCAACTCAGCGCGCGTGGTGGTAATGATGCCGAAACCCTGATTTTCACTTACCGGTTTTATAAACACAGATTCGTGTTCCGATAGCAATTTTTCGAGTGACTCTTGGTTATATGCGTAGCAGCTCGGTGAACTTATGCCCTTTGTAACCATAAGTTCGCCAAAGGCAACTTTATCGTTGACTAAAGCCAAGCTGTTGTAAGGATTAATGAAATGACTGCCTGCTTCGTGAAGCGCCTTGGCTATTCCTCTGAAATGCTTTCTGCGCTTGCTCCCCTTACCTTTGCTAAATTGCATGTCGTACACAACGCGAGGAAAAGAAACCGACGTCAGGGCAACGGTACTGCCCTCTTTTACTGCAATCACATTTTTTAGGGTTTTGGTTGTCAGGTCTATTTCAGAATCGGGGGTTATTGCTACGGCAAAAATCCCCTGCGAATCGGCCAGCTCTAACAAGGCCTTTCTCGGAATCAATCTTCCTTGAAGAATACCCAAGAGCGGCGGGCTATTTGGCTGATGGTTCATGGTAGGTCTACAACACAAACTCGGCTGGTGCTTTCATACTAGCCGAGGCAAGAAAAATGCAAAAGTAATTTTCACTTCACCGCTTGTTCTTCTACCGAGGTGTGGTTTACCCGCAGTAAATCGCCCTTCGTATCAAAGATTCTGATGGCGAACCTAATATGACCAGCAGCTTCGACCGGGAAATTCACCCTTTGTGCTCACTGAGCCACAGTTAGCGCCTATCACTGGCAAACCCTACTTCAAGCGTTCATTCTCCTGATGAAGCGTTCCTCTTAATGGTGCTTTGGGCAGTCGCGTTACCGGTATAAGTTCACGTACCCTTTCATGAAAACTATAGACCGAGGATTCTTCCAGAGCGAGAGGACCCGGTTGATAGCCTGATGTATTGACGCCACTTTGTATTCGCTCAACCAAAGTCTTGTCTTGATCGTTCACTTCATCAAGCAGCGCCAAATTTATGGCCTGCATCTCTTTCTCTTCCGCCGATAGATTTGGTGGGGAATAGGTTGAGATTTTAATCAAGGTTTTATCAACGCCAAGTGGAAGCACTTGGAAGAGTGCAAACAGATCGGGGTAATACTCGATACCCATGTTGGGATCCAAGGCAAGCTGTAGCCACTTTCGCCCTTTACCTGCGGGAAACCGATGGTCAGTACACGGCATTAGCTCCTGATAGCGGCGCTCCTGAGGCACCTTTGAAAACTTCTCTCGCATGGCAAAGTAACCGTAGTTAAAGCCCCCGCTAAATTCAACGCCTTCCTCGGTGCTCTCCACCATTCGATGCAGACAAGGGTGTCCTATCGGTATGTGGTAGTTCTCTTGGTAATTGTCCCAGGCCAACTTCCAGTTGCAGTTCCAGATTTCAAAGGTCGGTTCTTGAAGCGGCTCGTAAGTCTCGGGAGCATAGAGGTCTATCTCTTGACTGACCGCACCCAAAGTATCCTCAACGGATGCGCCGCCTCCACACACATTGACGAAAACATGACCTCGGTAAACTCTTAAACCAACCTCTTGAAGCCCTAATGTAGATTTATCAACATCAGGAAAGTTTTCAGCCTGAGTCACTGCGAGCAAGGTGCCATCATTATGATAGGTCCAGCCATGATAAGGGCATTGAATGGCGCCACCGCAGTTACCTTTACCATCGAGTAGACGCATGGCTCGATGGCGACAAACATTGAGAAACGCACGGATCACTTGGTCTTTACCACGTACCACAATCACGCTGTCACGCCACATATCGAAGGTGATGAAATCGCCCGGCTTCTTCAACTCACTGGTATGCCCCACCATTTGCCAGCTATTGAGGAAAAACGCTTGGTACTCAAGCTCGAGAAGCTCTTCGTTGCCGTAGGTCCACAGCGGAAGTGCAGCGCCAACGCGCTCATAGCTGGGCAGCGGTTTGACTTCAATGGCGTTGTTGTAATCAGACATAAGTAGAAGCACTTTTTATTTTTAGGTTTATGGTGTGTCCTCAGCGGTGCCTTTAAACGCACTCAGGGGCAGTTATCCGTCCAAGCCCAACTTATCAGCCTTTCTCGCCGTATAACAAAACAGGGTAATGCCAACGGCGCCCGATGTGAAAACCCATAGCGCCAAGGGGTTGTAGCCAAAGTGGGTGATAATAAGCGTGGCAAATATAGGCCCAGGGGTTGAAGAAAAGTTCCAAAATGCATCGCCTGCCACAGCCCACCTACCCTCTTTATCGAGTGCAGATAACGTGCCCGTGATATACGGCATAGAAAAGGCATAAGAAAAATTCCAGAGAAACAGCAGGTAAATGTAATAGACCGGATCCTCCACGACAGCAAACATGGCGGCACTGGTAATGTTTAAACCCAAGCCAAAAAACAACGGCTTAAATTTTCCGTAACGTGAGCCCAGCCATGCAGCTAGTCCGCCGCCAAGCAATTCCAGGGTAAAGGACAGTAAATATATCGAGCCCCTGTCATCACCCGTTAGCCCTGTTTTTTCACCTAACTTGTCCATGTAGGTAAACACCGCGTTTTGCCCAAGCTCATAAATAAACAAGCCCGACATGGCCAAAATTGCATACAGTCTGTAGGGCGCATTACGAACTAATGTCCACAGATTAACTTTGGCAGATAGGGCTTTTATAGGCGGATTGAGAAAAAAGTAGAGGGGAATTGTTGCGGCGCAGAAAATTGCAACGCCCAAAAAAATACCGCTCACTCCGAAGTGCTCCAGCCCAATAGGAACTAATTTTCTACCCAGCGAGAAAATAAACAGATAAACCATGCCCGCTATAGCAAAGGTTTTCACCGGGTCTTTAGATCCAGCTCCCGATGCGGTCGCGGCACCTGAGGCAATCCCGCCGCCTACCGATACGACACATCGATAGAATAGCAACATAGAAAAGTTATCGGTAAAAGCTGAGGCCACACTGCCAACAAGCGCAATGACCGTACCCGCTATTGCCATTTTTGTTCTGGAATATTTGGTCACCGGAATTGCGGTTAGAAGTAAGGCCAGAAAATAGGCAAAGTTTTCCGCACCGTACAGCACCCCAATATCAGTTTCCGACGCCTGAAGCTTTTCCATTAAGGGCGAAAGCAATTGCGGCTGCAGGTATAAACCCCATAGACCAACATTGTAAGCAGCAGCGACGGCGAGAGCGCCAAAAAATACCGATCTAAAAGTGGCGGGGTGATTAAGCATGGCTAATCAAAATGTCCTCTACACTTTGTATACGTCCATCTTCACCCTTACTACGATCATAGCCACCGCAGTTGAACAATCGCGCTGCGGCTGTCGAGGTTGTGAATTCAAATAGGGCAAAACCGTTGACCTCTTGTGTGACCGACAGCTCATCGATACTCAACCGTCTGGGCGTATTGGCGACAATACCTCTTGCCGCAGAGGGCCATGTACCGTCGGAGGTACTTACTGGCCCCACCAGAAAAGACGTTACCGGTGGTTCGAAGGTAAGGTCGCCGCTGCTTTTTATATTTACTGCGCCCTGTGCGTGGATGTCTCCTGAAAAAATCATCCCAGAACCCTTTTGCCGGCTTGCCAGTGCCGTCATTAACCGCTGATGCTGCTCCCACCAGCCTTTCTGCCAGAAATATTTTTGCGCCTCAACGCTGAGGTCGCCCTGCACCCCAGTCATCAATTCATTGGTGACTACACCGGTGAATCCCGGCGGTGCCACCACATCGGGATACCACTCTCGCCACTTGCCCGCCGTCCAGCCAAAGGGATGACTCGGGACCATGGCGTAATGGGTTGCCGATGAATGCTTAATGCGGTCTGTTAGCCACTGCTCTGCTTCCTCTGGAATCAATTTGGCATTTTCACCCACACTCAGGTGCCCCGCGCAGTCATACAAAGACGCCTCGAACAGTCGCCCATATCTCAAACTACCAAAGGCGCGACGCCATTCGGGTCTAGAGGAACCCGGTAACGTTGGGTAATACAGGTCGGCCATGGCGGCGTGTGCCGCTCGACTAAAGTCGTCCGGGGGGAAAGTGACCATCTCCGGTTCAGCGTCGTCATTTTCAAAATAGTCGTGGTCATCTGACAGAAAATAGATCGGGGTCGACCTGAACCG
>CALKNZ010000119.1 GCA_938091995.1 uncultured Luminiphilus sp.
AGACTAAAAGTTTGAGCGAATTAACGCCTCTACAATCAGCTTTCTTTGGGCACGAGCCAAAGGGGTTGGGCGCAAGCCGCTATGCATAGGCATCAAAAATGCGGTTAGGGTCTGAGCTTTGATCGGATTTGCTTGGACGCAAACCGTCCTCTTCAACACCGTCAGGGTCAGTACCGTGGATGTCATCAGGTCGGCTGTTATTTTGAGCAAATTCAGCGCTATCGTGCTGACCTTGCTGGGAAACTGAACCCTCTGCCAGCTGCAAACCGGCCTGCTGTAGGAATTCACGTAACCGCGGCATGGCTTGCTCAAGGGCTTCTTTCGCCTGAGCATTATCGACTACGAAGGCCACACGGGTCGCGTCTCCCTCAGAGGTAATTGCAATTTGTAGGCGCCCCAATTCAGCGGGGTGCAAATTTAAACGGGCTTCGGTACCACCCTGCCCTTGTATCATGCGCACCCTGGCCACAACTTCCTGTGAGAAGCCCGCTGCATCTGGTGACGCCTTAATATCAGGCAATTGGGTGGCGGCACTTACTGCGCTTGCTTCTGCCGGACGCGGGGTTGGATTGAGGCCTGCCATAGTTTGGGCAGAGGCATCGGGTGCCCGGGCTCCGGGTTGATTATTGCCCGTACTACCCTCGCGAAATCCGCTCCCGCGGATCAAGCTGGAATCCATTGCGCCAGCAAAGGATTCACCTTGTAATCCCCGGGCAACTTCAAAGTTACCCGTGCTCGCAAGGCCTGCCGTGGCTGAATCCGAGGTTTGAGCCACACTTACAGCGCCGCCAACTGACCGGTTTAATGACCCATCGGTGACCTGTGTCTGAGTAACCGACACGTTACTGGCCTTTAATATTGGCCTCGCAGGCGAAGTGCCTTGGCCCGCTCCGCCGTCTAAGGTGCCTGATAAGCCCGTTTGCACCCGGCTTCCCGATTCGCTTGAAGTCCTAGCCAGTGTTGTGGGGTTTGGCGCAGGGTTGTAAGTGCCAGCAATGTCATTAATAGGCGGTGGTGATACGGGCAGACCCGTTGCAGTCGGATTGACCGGAGCGACAGGAACCGAGCGTGGCATCGCAGGTAAGTTTTGATCTTTTTGTGAATTAGCGGTGCCCGCTACAGCACTGCTTTGGGATCCAGGCCCTTGAGGGGGCTCAGAGCTCACCGCCGAGCTCTTACTGGCAGCCACAAGGTCTTGACCAAATAACCGAGAAGCCGCAGAGGGTTTCTCAGCAGGAGGCAGGGTACTCGCGGGAATCCGAGCTGAGTCTACATTAGCCGCATCAGCATCCGCTATTGCTGCTGAGGCTGGTGCAAAATGTGATGGTGAACTTTGTCCCAGCACAATATTGGCTCTGAGGTTCCCCGCGGACTCAGCGGGCATGGACTGTGTGCCTCGGCCAGTTGAAATATCAGCCGTGTGACTGGGCATCATTAGCGTTTCCGGCCTTATGCTCTGCTGTGGCCTAGCAAGTAAGGTTGACTGCGATACCGTAACCGCGGGTGTCTCCAAGGCACTGCCAACAGCCGCCTTATCGAGAGCCGCCTTCATAAAAGGGGAAGGCGCCAGCGCACTAATTGGTGCAGTAGTGACCTCGGCACTCACAACATTAACGAACTCGGCAATACGGGTATCTGCAGCGTTCGGCAACTCCTTGCCGTCTTCGGGCAATACGTTGCCGGCCAGCTGGCTTGTTTGTGTGTCAGATGATGCGTCCACAGATGATTGATTAGCGCCACCTAAAGGCCCAGTTTCACTGGCATTACGCGCAGCAGCATCGAATGCTGCGTTAAAAGCACCGCCTTCTCCGGCCTGCCCCTTGTCCGCGTTAATCGGGTTAGAGTCTCCCTTTAGTGCGCTTAAAACCGTGTCTAAACCGGCTGTTTTCATAACTTTCTACTCTCCAACCGCGCTTTCTCTGTAAAGCGCGAACCTCAAGATTAGAGCTATTGGGCCATTGCCCTTTACTCAATATGCTATTTAGCCTGACCTACCGTCACGACAATTTACTCACTGCTCTCACTCCAGAAAACTGCAAAGGCCATGCCAAGTTTAGGCTGTGCTGTAATCTGGAGACGAATTTCTAATGGCATATTGATCGTCAGCAAGCTGCTGCTCACGTCGATCTTGTGCGCGTTGTTGCTCGGTTAAACGTAAAACCTCTAATCGTTCTAGAGCCTGAACGTGACGCGCAGTATCCATCCACTGTTCAGTTAGCGACTGTAAAATTGATGCCTGCTGCTCTACCGCCTGCCGCTGTTTCATAATGAGGTCGTCTAGCTCAGCAATGAAGCGCCTACCTTCGAAGAGGGCCTGCACCGATATACCCTGGGATGCTTCTTGTTTCGCTTGATTAACGTACTGCCCCTGATAGCGCTGCAGTTGCTCGAGCTGCTCTTGGGCCGCCTGCCATTGCGCCTTGCCTGAGGCGAGTTGGCTTGCCGCCGCGTCACGTTGCTGTTGGGCCAACCGAATAACTAATCGCAGCTGCTTAATTTGCATAGGCTATGCGTCAGCGCGTCGCGGGCGCCAGCGGTGCGGGCATCGTTTCCACAGGCTTTTGCTGCAACGGCATCTGCGTTGCAGCGGGTCCATTATCTTGTTCCATCGCTTCTGAGACTTGTGCCAACCGGGTCAAACTGCTGTCAAAATTGGCAGGTTGATCCAGTGGTTGCTCGATCAGGTCATGAACAGCCTTGTGATGGCGAATGGCAAGATCAATTTTCGGATCGGTACCCGCTCGATAAGCCCCCATAGCAATGAGGTCGCGATTAGCCTGATAGGTCGCATGAACATCGCGCACCTGCCGAGCATGGGCTTGCTGACTACCGTCGGTAATTTGCAGCATGGCCCGACTGATAGACGCCTCGATATCGATAGCAGGAAACAAACCGCTGTCTGCCATTGTCCTCGATAGAACAACGTGACCATCAAGAATTGCCCTGGCCGAATCGGCAATGGGGTCCTGAAGATCATCGCCTTCAGTTAACACGGTATAAAACGCGGTAATCGAGCCGCTGCCCAAGTTGCCCGCACGCTCTATGAGGTTGGGCATTAATGAAAAAACCGAGGGCGTGTAGCCTCGTGACACTGGCGGCTCACCGGCGGCCAAGCCGATTTCGCGCTGCGCTTGGGCAAATCGCGTTAACGAGTCGACCAGCAATAAAACATTGAGTCCCTGAGCGCGAAAATATTCGGCAATTGCCGTAGCGCGCCAACAACCGGCCACCCGCATGAGTGGCGAGGTGTCTGCAGGGGTTGCCACCACAACCGCTTTCTTCAAACCTTGAGGACCCAAACTATCTTCGACGAACTCGCGAACTTCTCGGCCACGCTCACCCACCAAACCCACAACAACCACATCGGCTTCAGTAAAGCGCGTCATCATCCCCAACAGCGTGCTTTTGCCCACGCCGCTCCCAGCAAACAAACCAACGCGCTGGCCACGGGCCACCGTTAGCAAACTATTGATGGCACGTATTCCCACATCGAGCGGTTTTTCTAGGGCACCGCGATCCATAGGATTAAGGGGTGCACCTTGCAACGGCACGGTAATTTCACCAGAGGGCGGCGAAAAGCCGTCTAACGGCCGACCCGCACCATCGATTACACGACCCAGCAGTCCTGGCCCTACGGGTATGCGATCACTGCCTTCCAGGGGCTCAACTATCGCGCCGGGTCTCAGGCCCTCGGCACTGCCTTCGCACATCATGACCAACCGGTCACCGTGAAAGCCGATGACTTCCGCCTCAACCGGCACTTTGCCCCAAATTTGACACCGTGATCCAATGGGCGAGCGCAGACCCGCAACTTCTAAACGCATGCCTGATAAATGAACCAGCTGACCCGTCTCCACTGGGCTGGGCGCCTGCAACCTTGCCGAAAGGCCTTCAAGCCGGTCGGTAAAACGCCCCAACTGTGCCTGGCGTACGGCGGTAGCATCAGACATTTTCATCACCAGCAGGTTGAGAGATGTCTTCTTCAGTGGGTAACCCACTGGAGGTTGACTCCCCTGACGGTGATGCGCCAGACCCCGATTCGTTAAAGCGATCGGCAATCGACTCAATGTCAGTTACTGACAGCGCAGGGGCCGTTTCACGACCGCTGCTGTCAACCCGTCGAGTTTCACCGGCAATTGTGGCTAAAGTCTCACGAATCATTGTTTCGACACGCATATCCACCAGCGCTCGATCGGCCCGTAACAGACAGCCACCGCGAGAGATATTGGGGTCTGCCGTGATTCGACTATCAATATTTTCGCCGCTTAATAGCCCGGTTACCACATCGTGATCAGCGGGATTGACGCTGACTTCCACGACAGTTCGAACGAAACCCAGCGCCGATAACGCCTCTTTAAGTACACGCGCAATCGCATCGCGGTCAGTGCTTAATTCACGTCGAATAACCGCTTCACTCATGGCCAATGACAAGCCCATGAGATGGCTATGAATATTTTCTTCCATATCGGCAAAGGGTTCTTGCATGGCATCCCATAATGCCGTCATTTGAGCCAGTACAGCCTCTGCCTGCGCCCTTCCCGCTTTTTGTCCAAGCTGCAGTCCTTCCTGGTAGCCGCGCTCTTGGGCATCAGCCAATAATTGGGCCTGCTGCGCCTCGGCATCAGCAATGGTAATGACCCGCAGTGCGGGGGGCTGCCACTTAGCGGCACTGGCAAACTCAGACATAGTCACCACTTGCACGACCCAACATGATCTCACCTTCATCGGCTAGGGTTTGGGCCGTTATCAAAATCTGCTTTTGGGCCGTTTCAACTTCAGAAACCTTCACCGGACCTTTGGCATCCATATCGTCCTTCAAAATTTCGGCGGCACGTTCTGACATATTATTGAAGAAGCGCTCTTGCAGGCTGGCATCGACACCCTTGAGTGCCACCACAAGATCTTCAGTAGCAATTTCCCGAATCAGTCGCTGGAAGCCACGATCATCCAGTGACATAAGATTATCGAAGACAAACATTTTTTCTTTAACGTCGTCGCCAAGCTCCTGGTCAGTACTTTGCAGCGACTCTAAAAGCGTCTTTTCCAAAGATGACGAGGTTGCGTTAAGAATAGCAGCCGCGTTATTGACGCCTTTAACCTTACGCGGCGGGGATTTTTGTAATTTACCCAATTGACTCGACATCACGCGATCAAGCTCTTCCATAGCCCGAGGATCAAGCTCTTGCATGCGGGCAACACGTAAAATTAAATCCTTTTGAAAGTCTTCGGGAAACAGCGCCAAAACCTCGGCAGCGTGATCATCTTCCAATTGCGTGAGTACTGTTGCCGCAATTTGGGGATGCTCCTCAACCAGCACCGCGGCGATGGCTTCCGCCGCCATCCAATGCAGCGCATCGACCCCGGAGTGTTCCTCAGGCTTATCCAATACCTTAGAAAGAATACTTTTAGCCCGGCCTTCACCCAGTGCAGTCGTCATTACCCGCTTGGTAAATTCAGGTGCTGTAACTGCCAGCGGATTGATCTCAGAGGCCTCGGTACAGAATTTGGCCAACACGCCGCTGACATCTTTATTGGTGAGGCCCGAAATCGTAGCCATTGCCTCGCCCACCTGCTGAACTTCTTTGGCGCTCAAATGCCGCATAACCTGAGTGGCGGTATCTTCCCCCACACCCAGCAAAAAAATTGCGGCGCGCTCTGCGCCACTCATATCTTCAAGATTAGCCATCAGTCGCCATCCAATTCTTCACTACGTAAGCGGCGCGTGCGGGCTGTTCGTTGACCACATTACGCGCCATAGCAATGCTCTGATGGTAAGCCGGCGTGGTGGTGCCGGGAAGCGCCGCCTGTGCCGGTCCGCTCAGGGCAACCGTATCTTCATTTATGTTACCGCCTGGCGCCACGGGACTGACCAGCTGTGGCAAGCCGTCTGAGGGGGGTGGCGGTGGCGGTGTGTAGCTGGTTGAGTAGCGAATGAGTGGGCGGATCACGGTAAAGATCAGCATTAAGAGTGCGATCAATGCCAGGGCCCCTCGACTCACCGGCCAAATCCAATCTTGCTCGAGTAAACCGGGTTCGGGTATCTCCTCAAGGGCAGCCGGTACGATAAAGGGCGAATTGATGACGCTGACAGTGTCGCCTCGGGCCTCATCAAAGCCCACAGCCTCTCGGACTAACGCCGTAATTTCATCCAGCCGGTCTTGCTCTAGAGCGGTCCGGTTACCGTCTTCATCACTGACGTAGTCAACCACCACTGCAATAGAAAGTCTGAGGAGTTTTCCCGGCACTTCGCGGACGTGACTAATGGTCTTGTCCATTTCAAAATTTCGGGTTGCTTTACGGCTCTCGCGGGTTGGGCTTGGCGCGTCAGCGACCACATTTTCTTCGTTAGCTGGATCGGCCGCACCCGGGGGCTGATCTGTTAGCCCTCCTGGCACACCCTCTGCAGCCATAGACTTCAAAGTGAGATCTTCGGTGGTCTGTTCACTGCGCATGATCGTTTCCGGTGAATACTGCTCACTGGTGCTTTCGACTCGCGTGAAATCAAGATCTGCCGTCACCTGAGCCCGTACGGCTCCGGCACCCAAAATAGGCTCTAAGATAGCTTCGATACGATTGTTCAACGAGTCTTCAAGTTGCTGAGCGAGCCTAAACTGCTCTGAGGTATAGCCAAAGTCATTATCCTCACCGTCTTCGCTAGACAGTAATTTACCTGCCTGATCGACTACCGATACTTTCGAAGCCTGCAACTCGGGTATGCTTGAAGCAACCAAATGCACAATACCCGCGAGCTGACGCTCACTGAGACCGCGTCCGGGATAGAGGCTGACCATGACCGACGCCGATGGCTCCTGGCCGCGTCGTATAAACGCCGACTGCTTGCTGGCGGCTACGTGAACACGAGCACCTTTGACGCTATCCATAGCTGAAATAGTACGTGCGAGCTCTGCCTCCACCGCTCGGTTGTAGCGTGCCTGCTCCATAAAGCTGGACAGGCCCATTTCCTGCTCTTGGTAAAGTGACTCAAAACCTACGCCGCCACCCCGTGGAAAGCCCTCGCTGGCGAGTGCCATACGTGCCTGGGGTATTTGGTCGCTAGGAACACTCAGTAGCCCAGAACCTCCGGCCATTGTGTAAGGGATTCCATTGGCTTGAAGCAGGCTCACAGCCGTGGCGTTATCTGCCGGTGACATAGCACCATACAGTGGCTGGAAGTCGGGCTTCATCGCCCATTGAATAACACCCACACCCAGAGCGACACTGGCCGCCATGCCAATAAGCAGCGCCATCTGTCGGGTAACAGGCTGAGCAGCAAAGCCACTCACGCGATTAAGAATAGGATTATCTGCCATGATTTATTGCCTCAAACCTGCATATTCATGACTTCTTGGTACGCATTTAATAGCTTGTTGCGTACCTCCGTCATACCGGTGAACTGTAAGCTGGCTTTCTGAGCGGTCACCATAACCTCAGCCAGTGAGACCGTTGGATCGCCGGACTCAAATTGTTGTGCCAAACCTTTCGAGACCTGAATGGACTCGTTGACCTCGTTGAGAGATTGGGACATCAGCGATGAAAACCCGGAACCACCCACGCTTTCCAAACCCGACTTGGGTTCGCTAGTCGCCTGACTGGCCATGGTTCGCATTTGTGCGAGCACCTGATTAATTGCTATGTCACTCATTGGCAAAAATCCTTAATCTCATAGTTATTAAATTAGGCGAGACAGTCGGGCAATGCATGCCCTTCTTCTCTGAATCGCGCTAATTTGTAGCGAAGTGTGCGTTCACTTATACCCAAGCTTTTGCAGGCTCTCTTTCGACTACCATTGACCGTTGTCAGCGCTGAAAAAATCAACTCGCGCTCCCTGGCTTTCAGGTCGCCGTCAAGGGCAGGTGGCACTGCCGAGGTCTCCGACATAGGCTCCGCTGTAGTGTCAAAAACAATGGTATGAGGCTCTATAGCCTGGCCACCCGCTAATATAATGGCGCGTTGAATACAGTTATCTAGCTCACGAATATTACCGGGCCATTGATGACCCAAGAGCTTTTCGAGAGCTGCGTCAGTGAGGGACAGCAACCGGTCACCCCCGTGGTTGCCCATAAAGCGTTTAACAAGTGGCGCAATGTCATCAATTCGATCACGCAGTGGGGGTAACTCAATGGGGAAGACGTTGAGGCGATAAAAAAGATCCTCTCGGAACCGACCCGCTGCGACCTCTTCGGTTAGTTTGCGGTTGGTAGTGGCAATCACGCGCACATCGAGATCAATTAAACCCGAACCACCGAGACGCTCGACTTCCCGCTCTTGAAGAACGCGCAGTAATTTTGCCTGCAGCTCAATGGGCATTTCGGTAATTTCGTCGAGCAACAAAGTTCCGCCATTGGCTTGCTCAAATTTTCCGGGTCGGCTTTGGTGTGCACCCGTAAATGCGCCTTTTTCATAACCAAAGAGAATCGATTCGAGCATGCTCTCAGGCATGGCAGCACAATTAAGTGCAATGAAGGGCCCCTTGGCACGTTCCGAGCCTTCATGGACGGCTCGGGCTAACACTTCTTTTCCCGTTCCCGATTCGCCACTAATAAGCACCGTGGCATCGGTCAGAGCAACCCGTAAAGCCAGATCCAAAACGTGCTGGGTCTTTGCCGCCTCAGCAATCATGTTGGTTTGCTGGCCGGGCAATTGATTTTCCATTCGAGAAACCATGTCGAGCAGCACATTGGCTTCAAAAGGTTTCTGCAGGTAATCGGTGGCGCCATCACGCATGGCTTGTACGGCATGTTGTACCGAGCCATGGGCTGTCATCATGACAAAGGGGAGCGTGGGCTCGCGACGACGGACCACTTGTAAAAGCTCGGTGCCATCCATCTCATCCATCTGCACGTCACTGATCACCAGATCAACGGTCTCGCGATCCATAACGGCCAATGCGTCTTTGCCGTTACGAGCGTTGAGCACCTGATAACCGCCGTACTCCATGGTTTGGCACAAGGCACCGCGCAGTATTGCGTCGTCTTCAACAATAAGAATTTGTGGGGCGTTCATACAATCTCCGCGTAAGCTTCGCGAACCGGCTTAATGGGTAACAAGATGGTGAATTCAGCCCCGCCACCCGGACGATTGGCGGCACGAATAGTGCCGCCGTGCTGAGTAATGGTGCCCGCAACCACCGCGAGACCTAGACCATTGCCTGCGGCACGTGTGGTGAAAAACGGGTCGAAAATGCGATCAATGGCTGCTGTGGGTATGCCACAACCGCGATCAGCAATTTGTATGACAGCCAACCGGTTGTTCCGAATGCGGCTTCTAATCGTAATATTGGGCTCTGTAGTTGAAGCGTCGAGAGCGTTGTTAATTAGGTTGCTAAAGGCTGCTACCAGATCATCGTGGCAGCCTTCGAGATGGGGTGCAGGACCACATGAGTCCATGGTAATCGTCGCAGCCTGACTTTCAATGTCGGCGGTACAACTTTGCACCGCATCGTTCAGTGCGGCTTCAATACCCACATGCCCCGTCACTTTGCCGTGACCTTTGACAAAACCCAGCATAGAAGTAATGAGTGCTTCCATGTGCTCTAAATGACTGCGCACGTCGGTACAAATGTCCTGTCGCTGCGCTTTGGGTAGATCAGATTCCATCAGCGTTAGGTAGAGCAAAGTTGAGGACAGTGGTGTTCGGATCTGATGCGCTAGGCGCGCTGCCATTTCACCCAGGGCGACTAGCCGCTGCTTTCGTGAAGCTTCATCTTGTAGGGTGTGATGACGGGTGATGTCGCTGAATAAGATCACGGTCTCGCCGTTATCTCCAAGGTGTGTAGCCTCTAGGGATAGACGACGCCCGTGAATTTCTAGAATGGTGTCTTCAGGGTAATAGCCCCGAGCCTCCACAGCTGACCACTCTTCGCCCTCTAAGGGCTCGCCCAGCAGACGTTCTGCCTGCGGGTTGGACTCCGTAATTTTGCCTGCATTATCGACAATAACCACACCACCTGGGAGCGCATCGAGCAAGGACGCCAGGCGGGTTAGTAAGCGACCGCGTTCAGCGTGTTCTTCTCGTCTCGCGAGGCGGGCAGCTTCGAGCTCGGCCGTTAAGCGCGCTATTTGCTGTGCCATAGCCGCATGCGTTGTTTCAAGCGCCTGCTCAGCCCGGGCCAAGGTCGCTTGCTCCAAACTCATCATTTCTGGGGTTTGGAGGTTTGAGTGACCGTTGTATTGCATTGCGTCCATCAATTTCACTGCCTATTTCGTTAACACGGTGGCGCTTTGTCAGGTAGCGGCGGCAAGCTATTGCCGCTGTATTGCCGTTTCCCAATAAAATGCAATGCCTGTGCCTAGGGCAATTAAATTAATAAATACAATCACTTATTGCTGATATTAGCGCGTTGTCAGATTGTTGACGCCAAGGTTCCGGGCGGCAGGCCCG
>CALKNZ010000120.1 GCA_938091995.1 uncultured Luminiphilus sp.
TTACCGAGAAGGAATCGGTGGAGGGCATCTGTCAGGTTCTTTAGGCTGTGATCCCCAGTGGCGTACTCGATTGCCAATTCATCACACACTGTAGCCAATAACTCGACCGCATTGAGTGCCGGATTAAGCACAATGGCGAGATCCACATTTTCAGGTAGCTGCTCTAAAAGCGCTCGATTGATGGTGGTTTTACCGGTACCAACCTCGCCCGTCAGTAAAATAAAACCACCTCCACTGCCTACCCCGTATAACAAATGAGCGAGCGCGTCCCGATGCCGAGGGCTCATAAACAGGTAGCGTGGATTGACCGAGATCGAAAACGGTGACTCCACTAGGCCAAAATATTTGTAATACATGGGTCAGATTCTTAAAAAAGCCGCGTTGATTGCACAAGTCAGCAGCTTGGCACAGTTAAGGAAACCCCGAAACATACTTGAGCGACAAAAAAACATACTGTATGTTCAAAACCCAATTTTTTACTGCACTTCCACAATCCGCTCGATTGAGTCCAAGGAGACTGCGCCATGGCTTTGCCGCCCATTCTAAAAGATACACTTCGACTACCCATTATTGCGTCACCGCTATTCATCATCTCCAACCCAGACCTTGTCCTAGCGCAGTGCAAAGCCGGCATCGTCGGGTCTTTTCCTGCACTCAACGCTCGCCCCGAGCCCGTGTTAGACCAATGGCTACAGCGGATCAACGATGAACTGGATCGTCACAATCAGGAAAACCCCGACTCGCCTGCCGCCCCCTATGCCGTAAATCAAATTGTTCATGGCTCGAACGCACGCTTAGAATACGACATGGAAATGTGCGTGAAATACAAAGCGCCCATTGTCATTACCTCTCTCGGCGCGAAAGAGTGGGTCAACGAAGCTGTACACAGCTACGGCGGCATTACCTTGCACGACATTATTAACAACCGCTTCGCCAAGAAAGCCGTTGATAAAGGCGCTGATGGCTTAATTGCCGTCGCTAGCGGTGCCGGCGGCCATGCGGGCACCCAGTCACCCTTTGCCCTCATTCAGGAAATTCGCGAGTGGTTTGACGGTCCGCTGATACTTTCAGGCGCCATTGCTACGGGCGATGCGGTACTCGCAGCACAAGCGATGGGAGCCGATCTTGGTTACATTGGGTCTGCCTTTATCGCCACCGACGAAGCAAATGCAGACCAGGGCTACAAGCAAGCTATTGTTGACTGTGGCGCCGATGACATTATTTACAGCAACCTGTTCACCGGTGTACATGGCAACTACTTGCGCCCCTCTATTGAGAGCGCTGGACTAGACCCCGACAACCTGCCCGTCAGCGACCCCACGCAAATGAACTTCGGCTCGGGAGGCAATACTGACGCCAAAGCTTGGAAAGATATTTGGGGCTCGGGTCAGGGTATTGGCGCCGTGAAGAGCTTAGGCTCTACCGCTGACTATGTCGCAAAATTAGCGGTGCAGTACGACGCAGCTAAAGCACGGGTGATGGGTTAATGAGCGACTCAACGCCGAAAATACCGCGGTCTGCAGAAGACGACTACAGTGAAGAGAGCCTGGCAGCACGTCAGGCCTTTATTGAAGCGCAGACAGGCGTGGCTTTAAACCACACCAAACAGTACTCCTATGACCCCCATGTCATGGCTGGAAACATCGAAAATATTTGGGGGGTTGCGCAAATCCCTATCGGGGTAGCAGGCCCACTGCTGGTGAACGGTGAACACGCTCAAGGTGAGTTTTACGTACCCATGGCCACCGTCGAAGGCACTATGCTCGCTAGCTACAACCGTGGCATGAAGGTCATCCGTGAGTCGGGGGGTGTCACCACGACCGTTTCTGCAGAATCGATGCAGCGGGCGCCAGTGTTCATCTTCGCTGACGCCCGAGACGCCCGTGATTTTCAGGTGTGGTTACGTGCCAACTTTGACGCGATTAAAGCCCAAGCTGAGAGCACAACCTCGGTCGGTAAACTGCTAGAAATTGAGAATTACCACGCCCATAACTTCATAGCCACGCGCTTTGACTACTCCACGGGCGATGCGGCCGGGCAAAATATGACCAGCCGAGCCACCTTCTTTGCCTGTGAATGGATACGCGAGAATTATCCCGGCAACATGCGCAACTACATGCTCTCAGGCAACTTTGACACCGAAAAGAAAACCTCATCAGTCAACATGCTGAAAGGCCGCGGCCGACGGGTCACTGCTGAAATTACCATTCCGCGCAAAGTGCTTATGGACAATCTGCGCATTACCCCCGAGCAAATGCAATATGGGTATCAGGTATCGACTCTAGCCGCGTTTATGTCCAACAGTTCCAACAACGCCAGTCATCCGGCCAATGGTTTAGCCGCCCTTTACTTGGCCACGGGGCAAGACATCGCCAATATTGGTGAGTCCAACCAATGCACGGTGTATCAGCGCGCGACGCGAGATGGCGACCATTATTTTTCGATTACCCTACCCTCGATCATTATGGCGAGCTACGGCGGCGGCACTAATTTGCCGACCCAAAGCGAGTGTCTGAAAATGATGGACTGCTTTGGTCAGGACAAAGCCCTCAAACTCTGTGAGATTGCTGCCGGCTTGGTCGTCGCCGGGGAGCTGTCTCTCGCCGCCGCTACGCGCATCGATAAAGCAACGCGTACCAATGAATGGGTCGATGCCCATGAGCGCTTAGGGCGCAATCGATAACGCTGTCGCCCGCAGCGCTATGGGGGCCATCTTTAATCGGCTCACAAGCGCTTCTCAGCAACAGTCCACATGTCTCGGTCAGGTTTTGCTTATTCCAACAAGCTCCCCCTATCAAAACATCAGGCTGAGACCGCTGATGCGCCCTACTTATGAGTGCCGTTCTACATTTAGCTAGGCTATGATCTGCCACACTTAACAGCGAATAAAGTCAGGCATGGTTATGAAAAGCAAACAGGAAACCGGCTTTACCCTTATAGAGCTGCTCATTGCGGTCGTTATCATCGCCGTCTTAACGTCGGTTGCTCTGCCTGCTTATCAGGATTTTGTTAAAACCAGTCGTAGAGCCGATGCTAGAAATGCGCTATTTGGCCTTCAAGTTAGTCAAGAACGCTACCGTAGCAATAATCTGACCTACGCCACTTTGGCACAGCTAACGTCGAGCTATGGTATCTCGAGCACCTCCGAAGCGGGCTACTACAGTATTGCAGTGACCGTGAATACTGCCTCCACCTATACCGCAACGGCAACACCGGCTGGCAGTCAGACAGGGGACGACTGTGGGACCTTCGCAATTACTAACAGCAGACCGGATACTTCTGGAAGTTATGCCGATTCAGATTGCTGGAGGTAAAGTACCGATCGCTGCAATGCGTCCGATTGAGGTCATTGCGCCAGAATTATTCTAACGTCAACACAGGTAACTGACACGAATAACATGGACCTACAAAACAATACCCCTTCTACATTAAAGCTTGTTCTCGAGCCAAAACGCTGCTTACAGTGCTTATTGGCAATTATTCTTACGCTGCATGCCTTAAGCGCAATTGCCATTTGGGCCGACTTCGCAGATCTCCCCTACCTAGAAGAAATTGGCGAATTCTTTGATGTGGGCTTAGAAAAAAACATCCCCACCATGTACTCAGTGCTGGCATGGAGCCTAGCAGCGTTTGCTACTGGGCTTGTTGCACATAGCGAAGCCATTAGGGGCGGGGCCTTCGTTGGCCGATGGCGCGCGCTCGCGCTGATCTTTCTGTTCCTCGCTTTCGACGAGGGCACGACTATCCATGAACATATCGGTAGCTATTTAAAAGATTGGGAATTGCTCCCAGCCACTGGGTTACTACATTTTTTTTGGGTGGTCCCTTACAGCTTCCTGGTCATCCTACTGGCATCTCTATACGCCCCGTTTCTAGATGCCCTACCCACCAGAACAAAACTGGGCTTCATTTTGAGTGGCACCGTATTTATCGGGGGAGCTATGGGCGTAGAGATGTTTAGTGCATCGGTTTATGAGACCAAGGGGGAGGGACACTCGGTTCTCTATCACGTGCTCTATTCAATAGAAGAGTTTATGGAAATGCTGGGGGTTGCACTGCTGATCTTCTTTGTCCTGGATTATCTCAAGACCCATACCCGCGGTTTGTCAGTCTCTTGGCAACGATGATCCTCCCACCAAAGAACCCAACAGATCGGTAAGTACGTTGACCGCGTGACTGCGCTTCGATCTCCACGATCACACTGGGAACACCTCAACCCAACCAATGCACGAGGGCTTTCATTCTCTTCGAAAGAAAGGCAAAGATATTAGGCTTGATTGAATTACAGGGCGTCTTTCTAGCTCTTATCAGGCTGAGCTGCCGCTTCTATTAACTCTTCTTCTTGCTTGATTTACTTTTGCTGCTTTGGCTTCCGCCGCAGCTTGCGGAGCCGCTATTACTGCTACTTCCACCTGGGCAACTGGTTGACGAACTGCTTTTACTTTTGCTCTTGCTCTTGCTCTTGCTCTTGCTGCTCTTGCTGCTCTTGGAACTATTCGAATTACCACCACCGCAGTTGCTCACACAACCACCCGTCGTAGGCGTGCTGACTGCCATGAATCCGCTGCGTTTGGGGCTGTAGGAATGCAGCCCAAACTTGGAATTTGCGCCTCCGCTCGATTCGTAAGGGTTTGCCCACTGGATGGAAGCCGCAAATTTATCGCGATTGATTCCGGAGGTCACCGACACATCGACTATTTCAAAACTCGCTACACTGCGGGTTCCAGCCTCAGTCTCCGGGAAGTCGGTACTAATATTAGATAGCAATGCCGAGTCGTGTTTACCCATATCCATTACGGAAGCGAGACGAACCAGGGCGCTGGTCCTATTTTGTGACTCACCCATGGTCTGGCCCCAGCCAGCTAAAAGAACGACTGTACCGGTTACGGTGAGAGCCAGTATCAAAGCCGCAACGAGCACTTCAATGAAACCGATACCCCGATTTTTCAAAAAGCTTTTCATGGCGTCAACCTCACTCCACAGTCCAAGAACCGTCAGAAGCGTACACTCCGCTCACAGGAAATGCACTGGTAGTAATTCCCCCGCGTTCAGCAGATATGATTTCAGGGTTTTGGCCTAATGCTGTCATATCACCGTTAATAACTAGCGTTCCCAAAACTTTAAGCCGTTGCCATTTGGATGCGTCGCATTGCAAAGTTGCAGCTTCCGGATTGCTGGCAGCTTCAATGAATACCAGACCCACAAACTTATAGCCATTCGATCCAACGCCATTGCCGGTCGCGCGCTTCAGCATATCATCACCGGGGCAACCACGGATAACCACGACTGCCGGATCGCTTAAGGTCCCATAAGAGCTACCAAACCAAGCGCCATTATTAATCGCCTGATTATTGAAGCCAGTGCCACCCCCAAACAGGGATAGAGCACTCCAAGTGAAACCGTTAGTACCAAACGGCACCGCACTTGTTGTTTCAATCAGGTGTACGTTAGGGAGGTTATTTACGTTGGCGTCGAACCAATCTCGAGTTTCTGTAAATATTTGACTCCATAAATCTCCCCCGCTGTTGACCACGACATTAACCGCTTCACTTGATTGTGAGGAGCCTGAACCATTATTGAGAGTCCCGTAGCTAGTGGGGCAATTGGTGTTACTGGTGCTGAAGGTGCTCCCCCTCGACAAGGTGGTGTAGTTGGTGCCACTGTCTTTTTTCGAAAAAATATCTGGCGTCCCAGTCACGTTACTCAGACACCCACTAACCATCAGCGGAGCGTCCAACGCCGTAGCCTGCAAAAGCGTGTTAAGGCTAACCCACTGACTTACCGTTGCGGTTTGCCCCAAATCGTTCTCGCCGCGCCCGACAACCTTAATTAGAGCGCCGCCGTCTGGATCCGCCTCAAATCCAAAAAACATCGTGTAGTCACGAGTTCCGTTTACCCCCCCCATATTGACCACTGGAAATGATAGTGGGGTCACAACCTGTCGAGCAGACGAAGGCCAAAGGGCTGAAGTGTAGGTATTGCCCGCCACGGCCAACCACTCCATACCCGTTGCCATCGCCTCTTCCGCAGCTAAAAAAGCTTCGGCAGCGCTATGTGTATTGGTTGTCAAGCGAACCGTGTCAGTGGTGGACGTGGTCATGCTGCGCACTGCCAGCAAGGTTAGCAAGCCCAAAATGGCGATAAAAAAAATGGTGTAGGCACCCTGCTGGGGGGCCGTGGCATGAAGACTACCGTTACGGCGACATAACTTCATGACGTCGCCTTCTGAATGAGAACAGCATTCCTAGGCTTGGCGAAAATTTCAGTATAAATCTTATTTTCGGGATTACTGCCACACAAACCATCGGTATTTTCCGAATAAGCACACAGCGTGATTTTATACAGCCGATCAATACGACAAGACAGCGATGTGGTCCCACAATCCGCGAGGCTCGTACTGCCATAAGTATCACAAGGCGATGTGCCCACAGCACCCAAAACACACCCATTGTCACCGTCAGCCGAAGCTTGCTCCGCCAGCTGCACATTAAAGGTATCGATAAAAATGTCACTCAACTTGGTTACGGGCACCCAGGCTGAAGAGACACCAGAGGCATTACATTCAGAGTTGCTTGGTGCAGATGCTCCAGCAGCATATTCATCAGGATGCACGACCACCGTGGCCTCCAATACGTGTGACTGTAACCGATAGCCAAAACGATGATGTAAGGGGACTGCAGTCCCGACTGCCACAGACGCGCAGGCCGTAAAGTTACTATCGTCACCTGACACGCAATTGTGGTCGCGCACGTATGACACGAGCACGCATTCAGTGGTCGCCCCTACCGCTGAAGGCACCCCTGTCGTGCCAAACTCTACAGCCGGGAAATCCCCCTCATCACCCGTAGTCGAAGCACCACTGCCCTGAGTTGTTGCTAAATAGGCAGTTAGCGCCGAAGGCAAACCTCGAAAACCGGCGCGACGTATGTCATCTGACAACGACGTGGTGGGCGCATACAACTGTTCAGTGCGCTTTGCGGAATCAAAAATATCTTTCCCAGAACCCACGGTAGTCACGTAAAAGGTCGTGCCAGCAAGGGCAATGAAACTGCCGATCGCGATAGTCACCATCAGTTCTGTTAAACTAAAACCGGTGGCTTGTTTAGCTCCAACCTGCCTACACCGCTTATCTAAGTACATGCGCTATATCCCAGATCTTCATTAGCAGAGCAAACGAACACCCCACCCAATAGATTACGCTCGACTTTAACACTTAAGCTTTCTAGAGCAAAAGTAATGGTGCCCACACCACTGACGTTTAAACTTCTCACGGGCGTGATCGAAAACGAAGCAGTGCTGGAGGTGGCCCCCCAACCCGTAACCGTAGCCGTAACACCCCCAGAGTAATCGCTATGGGATCTAGTCACCGTGGGTATCGAGCCTGTATTGGTAATCGAGTAGGACCAGACCTGCCCAGATGAACTGTAAGCAAAGGATACAGTGACGCTCCCACTAAGCCCAAGAGCGAGCGCCTCTGACCGAGCTGTCCGCATATCAGACAACAAGGTCTCCACCACCGATTTTAAGCGTTGCCGTTTAATAAGGTCTTGGAAGGAAGGTGCTGCTATGCCAACTAAAATCGCCACTACTATTAGCGTCACAAGTAGTTCTACCAAGGTGAAGCCTTTGACGCATTTTTTCAATAATCTCTCCAAAGGACGCCTTGACCAAAGCTGCGAGGCCGTGGCACCACTTTCCTGTACCACCTTGGAGTACAGGCACCACCGGCCCCTAAAGCCACGCATGAGCTGTGTTGATATCACCTTTGCTTGCTTGGGCTTCTAGACACGAACCATACTCTGCACTTAAAGAATAACACTGTCACAGCAACAACTACAAAGAGAAAGCTTAAGTTTTCGGGGCCGCTAAAGCCGATCTAATACCCTGCGGGTCAAGGATGTGGCCTCACCTTTCTAACGCCGCGGAATCAACACGCAGGGCAAAAAGTCCACCACGATCTCCCCAGAGTAAAACACACTTAATGTTGTAAGCTCAGATATCTGTCATTGAGTCTTACTCTGGCCGTGGCAAAACCGTATACGGTTTTACAAGGGACTCGGTGCTCAATACTGTAAACTGTCTACTTTGTTATAGAGGGGCCCCAAATGCTCAAGCTCACTACCCACCCCGTAAAAACCTTTGGCGCTTTTTTACTCGGCGTTGTATTCGCAGTTGGTGCACACAGCGGCCCCACAACAAAGCAAGACGCCATACTTGCGCCGGCATTCAGCTTGCCTGCCATTGCTAATGCCGAAGGCGTTATTTCACTAGCGAGTTATAAAGGCGCAGTCACCTACCTTGACTTCTGGGCCTCGTGGTGTGGGCCCTGTCGTTTGTCTCTGCCCGCACTCGACGAAATCTATCAGGAACTCGCTCCGATGGGTCTTAAGGTCACCGCGATCAGTGTTGATGTGGTCGAGGAAGATGCGTGGGACTTCTTGGCGCGCTATCCGGTGACGTATCCCGTTGCCATTGACACCGAAGGCAGCGTAGCGAAGGCTTACGCTGTCAACGGGATGCCATCGGGCTACTTAATCGATCGTGAAGGACGCGTCAGGACCGTTCACGTAGGGTTTAAACGAGGAGATGAAGATGCACTGCGCGCTGAAATTCTGCAGCTACTGGAAGAATAAAACCCGCCAACCTTACCGTTTCTTTTGTCTTTTTTTTCTCTTTGGGATAACCGGTTGTTCGGGCCTCGAACCCGTTGCGGCGTGGGAGCGCGGCTACCTCGCAGAAGATGCTATGCAATGGCAATCAAGCACCCGAGAGGCTAAGTTTAAGGGTCACGTTTACACTAGCAAGGAGGCATCCTCTGGGGGTAATGGTGCCGCGGGAGGTGGTTGTGGCTGTAATTAGTAACGGCCAAAACAGTGTGCAGTCGGCCTCGACAATTAAACAATCGCCGTTGGTGAGAACATTGGGCGCCGCCGTAGCCGCCCTCCCCGCCTACCAAAGCACCTACGCCGATGCCCCCCCTGAATTCACCGAGGTGGGTCTGCGCTACAGCCATTACAGCGAAGACAGCCTGTCTGAGGATAAGTTTATTGCCGGGGCCCGGGGCCGCTACGATATTGACGTGACGCAACTGTGGATCGAGGCACCTGTAGGCTCGAGTTGGTCTATCGCCGTCGATGTCCAGAACGACTCTATGAGCGGCGCCTCGCCTTGGTTCGTTGGCACACAGGTCGATGGGCAGCCGGGGGTCATTATGAGCGGCGCCAGTATCTACGACAACCGCGTTGAGGTAGGTGCAACCACCCGCTATTTCTGGGCTGATGGCAATGCCGGATTTAACGTGACGCACTCCAAGGAAGATGACTACGAAGCGTTAGCCCTAGCTTTTGATGTAGCCTGGAACAGTGATGATAATTCCAGGACCTGGTCGGCCTCAGCGAGCACTTCAAACGATACCGTCGAACCGGTCACGGGCAATATTCCCGTGTTTATTGACCGTGAAGATATCGACACGGCATCGGTCTACTTTGGCGTTAGTCAAATCTTGTCACGCACCGCCATCCTGCGAATTGGTCTGGGCTACACCATCAGCGAAGGGTACTTATCAGATCCTTACAAACTGTTTGATGAACGCCCAGATAAACATAAGCGCACAGCACTCAGCGGCGGCTATCGAAAATTCTTTCCCGAGGCTCAGGGCGCTCTGCAAATAGACTATCGCTACTATGCCGACGACTGGGGCACTGACTCCCACACCGCCGAGGTGGCTTGGCACCAAAATTTTGATCGCTTCTCGGTCACACCTTACCTGCGTTACTACAGCCAACGAGAAGCCGATTTTTTCAGCGTAATTGCCGACCTCGAAAATGAGTTCTACGCCGATGATTTTAGGCTTTCGTCCTATGGCGCCCTCACCGCAGGATTGAGAAGCACGGTCCAGATTGGCGACTGGCAATTCGAAGGTCAGCTCGAGCGTTATGAAAGTGATAACGATTGGGGCTTGTACGACGGTGATGCAGCCCCTGCCTTAGTAGACTTCTGGCGGGCAACTATTGGCATCAGTTGGCGTTTTGACTGAAAAACTGGTGATTACCGAGCACGCCTTCAAAGTGATGGGCGGCCCCGCTCGACTTGTCATAGAGCACTCTCCCTGCCGCGCTGCCATTGCTCGTTCCGCCTGCCAGGCTATCGAAAATCTATTGATTGACCTCGAGGCCCGCTATAGCCGTTATCGTGAGGACAGCCTGATTAGCCAAATAAACCGACTCGCCGGTACCGGTAAGTGGACACCGGTTGATGAAGAAACCCGCGCGTTACTTCAGTTCTGCGAGCGGTTGTGGGAGCAAAGCCAAGGTTTATTTGATCCCACGGCCGGTATTCTTAGGCAGGTCTGGGATTTTTCCCAGGGCCATCGAGGCGACGTCACCCATTTGCCGAACCTGTTAAAGAAAGTCGGTTGGTCACGGGTCGCGCAATGCGAAGCCGGTATTGGACTTTTGGATACCCATATGGAGTTAGATCTCGGGGGCATCGTCAAAGAATATGGCGCAGATAAGGCGGCGCAATATCTTCGTGACAACGGGTTCCATCACGCACTCATCGAACTGGCAGGAGACATCGTGGCGGTGGGCAGTAAACACTCGGGGGCACCTTGGACCGTTGGCATCAGTAACCCTGATAACCCCCGGGAAACACTGGTCTCTATTGAGCTCAATAACTCAGCACTAGCAACTAGTGGCGACTACCAGCGCATCATTGAAATAGATGGCCGCCAGTACAGCCACTTTCTCAATCCTCACACCGGCTGGCCCGTGGCCGGGGCAGCGAGTGTCAGTGTCATTTCAGACAGTTGCCTGACCGCCGGTGCAGTCGCGACCGTTGCGTGTCTGCACCCCGCCGATGAGACAGAGACCTGGCTAACAAAAGCCGGGCTTCCTTGGCTCAGTGTCGGGCAGAACGGTAAATGCTCTGGTCCACTTGCCCCACCCTCATCCAGCCCGTGATATTGACCGTAACTAGACGTCTACTGCTGCTTTTGGTTGCCTCCCATGCCAGATACGCTCTATTACGACGGTCAGTGTCCTCTTTGCGTGAAAGAGATGGACCGTTTACGCGTCATCAAAGATGAACAGCTACAGTTAGTCGATATTCATGGACTCAGTGATCCAGAAAGTCCTGTCGACAAAGATCGGTTGCTGCGGGTACTCCACCTGGAACGCGATGGTCAAATGGTTACCGGTATCGAAGCTAATGTCGCTGCTTGGCAGCACACCCGTTACGGCGCACTTTGGCGGTGGATGACCTGGCCACTCATTCGCCCCGTTGTAGAACTCGCTTACAACCGATGGGCACGCTGGCGCTATGATCGCCTTTATAAGGTGAGCAAATAAAGAATGAGCAACTGGTCAGCAACGCAACTCGAGGCATTACCCACGCGGTATCGCGCAAACCTCGTCAATGGCATCATTGGGTTCAAACCTGCACTTTTAGTGGGCACGGCGGACGGACAAGGGCACAGTAATCTTGCTGTGTTTTCCAATGTCTTCCATATTGGGGCCAGCCCACCCGTATTAGGATTGATTATTAGGCCATGCCCCGAAGGTACCGAGCGGCATACCCTGGATAATATCTTAGCGACGGGTGTGTTTACCCTTAACCACATTACTGAACCCATGATACCTGCAGCGCACCAAACCTCTGCTCGCTATGCCAGAAACCAATCTGAATTCGGTGCCACAGCGCTCACAGAGGAGTGGTTCGCTGAGTTTCCAGCACCCGCTGTTCAGGAATCTGCGGTTAAGCTCGGATTGTCACTCATCGAGCATCAAGTCCTTGCCGTCAATAAAACGCATTTATTGGTGGCCGGGGTACAGTGGCTACGATGCCCCGATTCCGGCATTCGTGATGATGGTTCGGTTAACCTCGTTGATTTAAACAGCCAGACAGTCTGTGGTTTAGACAGCTACCATGGCGCGAAGGAGGGTCGTCGATTTGCCTATGCCAAAACCGATCGGACGGCCCTAGCCATCCGCTAGATGTCTCTGCGCCAAACCTGTCGCAACTCGGCCGTGTCGCCTCTTCAATTGCCACCGTTATAACGACTAGTAGCAACGGGTTTAGAGCCATTCGATGAGTACCAGCAAGGTGCGCTCAGCATCGCCGGCGGGAGCGCTTCCCCAATTACAGCACCCATCGAGACTCCAGCTTTTTTGAACTTTATTCCAAGTCGCGCGTCATAGTGCTGTAAAATCTAAAGTTAACCGATTGACGCAGTTAACCGATTGACATAACGCAGGGCAACCCATGACGACCGAAACTGACCAGCAGTTACCTCCACAAAAATCCAATACGGGAATCATTCTCGCGGGAGTGGGCTTTCTTGTTCTATGCGGCTTTTTATTTTGGGGCTTCCAGCAGGAAGCTGAGTCCCCTGAGACCGAGATCGCCGTGGCACCAGCGCCTGCGCCACCAGAGGCCATTGTTACCCCGGCGCAGCCATCGTTGCCCGAGCCCGAGCCCACTCCAGAACCTAACGTCGAAGCTCCCGCTCCCGCAGAACTCGTTCCAGAAGTGCCCGCAGTAACGCTGGCAGAGAGCGATGCCGTCATCACCGAGTTTTTGCCGCAGCTCAATAGCGGAATGCTAGGGCAGCAGTTTACGATAAGTAGTAACAGCCTTGAGCGAGGTGTTGCGATTGTTGACAACCTTCGTATGGGCGCAGTGCCTTATAAGCTGCTACCCGTGGGCCGCCCCAGTCAGAAATTTCCCTTTCAAGATAACGGCCTCGCCGTGACTCTTGATCCTGCAGGTTTTGAACGCTATGACGGCCTTGCCAACACCTTGGCTGGAGTGGACGTGGCAGCGGTTGTCACCCTCTATGACCTACTCTCGGTTGCGCTTGAAGAAGTCTGGTCGGGCCTTGGTTACGATGAAACCACCTTTAATGACGCAGCACTGGGTGCCCTCAATATGATTCTGCTGGCGCCCACCACAGATCTAGAAGCTCGCTTGTACAAGGACGAAGCAAATTGGCGATATGAAGATGCCAGTCTAGAGGCGCTTCCCGCCTTGCAGAAACAGCTCATGCGCATGGGACCGGCTAATGCCGATAAAATTCAGGATAAAGCCAGGGAGCTGCGGGGAGCGCTCCTCGATCGAAACATGTAACCCCTTATTTACCGAGGTCGCCAGCTTCTTTGTGGAGACCACCTCATGGGTGTCAACTAGGGTACCTTAATGAAGGTGCTGTAATGACGGGGCTGTCTTTAAGCTTTGCCGTCGAGACGACAAGCCGCCAGTAGTAAGTGCGTTAGTGCGCGGTGGCTTGCTAATCGATACCAGCAGTTTCGTATTCGATAAGCGCCATAAAATGATCGGGCTCAAAGCCTCTGTACTGCATAAACCGGGCGCGCCTACCCCACTCACGCCGGCTCGCGGCAGGGTCGTTCTCGCTAATCGGGTGCGGGAATCTTTTGCTGTACACCTCCCTGGCCTGCTGCCGCCAATCAACCTCTAGCTCGGCCAAAACCGCACAGGCCTGCCAGGATTCTTGGATACCCTTGTTGCGCAACTCTTGGTCGAGTCGAAGCGGCCCAATGCCCTTGGCAACGAGTTGACGCAACATCGCCGCTGAAAAGCGTGAGTCGCTCAGTAAACCCTCATCGACGAGCCGCTGTAGCTGCTCAGTGGCGATCGCTTCAAAGTCTTCTTCACGCCCAAAGCGACGCTTTAGCTTTAGCCTGAGCTCTTCTACACCGTGTTCACGCCGGGCCAGTAAATCCATAGCGGCCCGACGTACATCGGTGGGATTAAGTGACGACTCCAATTGACTTACTCGGCTGAGGCCTCATCCCCCTCAACAGGCGCCGATTCTACAACTGCGAGAGGCAAGCCCATTGTTTGATGGCGGATTTGGCTTTCAATCTCGTTGGCAATGTCAGGATGCTCCTCTAAAAATCGCGCCGCGTTAGCCTTGCCCTGGCCAATTTTATCGCCCTTGTAGGCATACCAGGCACCGCTTTTGTCGACCAAATTCAGTTTGACACCCCAGTCAATAACTTCACCCATATGGTAAATGCCTTCACCGTACATAATCTGAAACTCTGCCTGCTTAAACGGCGGCGACACTTTGTTCTTGACAACCTTTACCCGAGTTTCGTTACCGACAACCTCGTCCCCATCTTTAACCGCTCCAGTTCGACGAATATCGAGGCGGACCGAGGCGTAAAATTTAAGGGCATTACCGCCGGTGGTTGTCTCTGGACTTCCAAACATGACACCGATCTTCATACGAATCTGGTTGATAAAGATAACAAGGCAGTTGGTTTGCTTGATGGCACCGGTCAATTTGCGCATGGCTTGACTCAATAACCTAGCCTGCAAACCCACGTGAGACTGCCCCATTTCACCTTCAATCTCAGCTTTGGGGGTTAGAGCGGCTACTGAGTCTACGACCAAAACGTCGATAGCGCCGGAACGAACCAGCATTTCGGCAACTTCTAAGGCCTGTTCACCCGTATCGGGCTGCGATACGAGCATGTCGTCTACCTGAACCCCCAGCCGCTCCGCGTACTGAGGGTCTAGAGCGTGTTCAGCGTCAATGAAGGCTGCGGTCCCGCCCTTTTTCTGTGCTTCAGCGATCACCTGTAGGGTCATGGTCGTCTTACCCGACGACTCTGGACCGTATATTTCGACGATACGTCCTTTGGGCAGGCCACCGATACCAAGAGCGATATCGAGTCCCAGTGAGCCGGTGGAGATAGATGGAAGGGCTACGCGCTCTTGGTCACCCATTCGCATGACAGTGCCTTTACCAAACTGTCGTTCAATCTGCGACATTGCAGCGTCAAGTGCCTTCGCTTTATTAGGATCCATGAGTTTATCCTCGGGTTAAGACTAAGATTGAAACTACTGTATGTATATTCAGTGTTTTTTCGTTAAGATGCAACCCACTTTAGCGTTTTCCCCTAGCTCTGGAACTATCGCTCGCAAACACATGTCGTCATTGACGACAGGTTGACGTCAAACCCAGCGCTCTGGGTCAAAAGACCGGTCAATGCATTGCCCTCAGACCATCGACGCGCCATCCCCAGGGCCGCCAAAATTACTGCCGCTCTCTAAAAACCCCTGAACGAACCACGGCAAGCGCACTGGCGAACGCAAAGACCGGGGTCTGGACAGCATTTTCACGCACCACTTTACCCCTGCCACTGCGCACGCCGATTATCCGCATCTCTGATCGCCTCCTGAGAGTATAGGCCGTAGAATAGCGTCAACAACCGCCAACTCAACCACCGGGCCCTTTCAGGAACATGTCAGAACCTTCCACACACACGCCCATGATGCAGCAGTACCTCGCCATTAAGCGAGATCATCCGCACGAGTTACTGTTTTATCGCATGGGAGATTTTTACGAGCTTTTTTATGACGATGCCAAAGTGGCAGCAGAGGCCCTCGATATTACTCTAACGGCTCGGGGAAAATCGGCCGGCGAGCCTATTCCCATGGCGGGAGTTCCCTACCACGCCGCAGAAAACTATTTAGCGCGCCTTGTGCGCAGTGGATTTGCCGTCGCTATTGCAGAACAAATCGGCGACCCCGCAACCAGTAAGGGGCCTGTGGAACGCAAGGTCGCCCGTATCGTGACCCCCGGTACGCTAACAGATGAATCCCTGCTCGACGCCCGCAACGACGCACTGCTGCTAGCCCTGCATCAAGAAAACGGGCGCTCAGGGCTCGCTTGGGCCGATATATCCAGTGGTCGCTTTCTCATTTCTGAAGTGAACAGCACTGAAGCTCTTATTGCCGAACTAGAGCGACTGTCTCCCGCTGAAATTTTAGTGGCTGAGGGCAGTTTTCATTCTGGTTTAGAGGGTCGAAGTGGCGTGCGTTACCAACCCCCCTGGCAGTTTGACACCGCAGCTGCACGACGGGCCTTGAATACCCAATTCCAGACTCAGGATCTTCGCGGTTTCGGCTGCGATGATCTTGACATAGGGCTTGCAGCAGCCGGGTGCCTGCTAGATTACCTAAAAGATACGCAGCGAGGCAGCCTGCCCCATATACGCGGCATCCGTGAAGAAAAACTCACCGACACGGTGCTTCTCGATGCCGCGACGCGGAGAAATTTGGAAATAGATCGAAATCTTCAGGGTGGTGAGGAGCACACCTTGTTCTCTGTCTTTGCAACCACCGTTACCGCTATGGGAACGCGACATCTGCGCCGATGGCTGCATCGACCCATTTGTGCCGTTACCGAACTGACTGCTAGACAAGGCGCGGTAACCGACCTTATTGAGGACTATCGCTTTGAGTCTGTGCGCGCACTGCTCAAATCGGTGGGCGATGTCGAGCGCATTTTGGCGCGTGTTGCCCTGGGCTCAGCGCGCCCACGAGATCTCACACGCCTTTGCGATAGCCTGGCCACACTGCCCCAGCTTAGAGCTGAGCTTTCGGGTATTGATCCCACACGGGGTCATCAACGGATTGCTGAGACTGCCGAACAACTGGGGGACTTTCCAGATTTGGTGGCGCTTTTGTCGCAGGCTTTGATTGAAAACCCTCCGGTTGTCATTCGAGATGGCGGTGTCATTGCCGACGGTTACGATCAACAACTTGACGAACTGCGGGATATTTCGCGCAACGCCAGCGAATACCTCCTTGAGATTGAGCGCCGCGAGCGAGAGGCCACGGGGCTTAATACCCTCAAAGTCGGCTACAACCGCGTTCACGGTTACTACATAGAAATTTCACGCGCCCAATCTGATGCCGCACCTGATACCTACGTGCGACGACAAACCCTTAAGAACGCCGAGCGCTTTATTACCCCTGAACTCAAGGCATTTGAGGACAAGGCCCTTTCAGCGAAATCCCGCGCCCTAAGTCGTGAAAAATATCTCTACGAAGCCCTAGTATCTCAACTTCAAGAACAGCTTGCGGCATTGCAAATTTCAGCAGAAGCCCTGTGCAATCTCGATGTCTTCGCCTGTTTCGCCGAGCGTGCGTTAACACTGGATCTGGTCTGTCCCGAATTTACTGACACCTTAATGCTCGATATCGAGGCAGGTCGCCACCCCGTTATTGAGGCGGTACTCGAAACACCGTTTATCGCCAATGGCACCCGACTCGACGCGCAGCGGCGCATGCTATTAATTACCGGCCCCAATATGGGCGGCAAATCGACCTACATGCGACAAAC
>CALKNZ010000121.1 GCA_938091995.1 uncultured Luminiphilus sp.
CACCGTCGGCGGGCGCAATCGATACATTGCCCTGGCCAGAGGACGTTACCTCTATCACAGCGCCACGACCTTCAACCTCGACCTCGCTAAACTGGGGTGCCCCAGCGTCATCCGAGGACTCAATCACGAGTTCGCGGGTGAGTGTGTCTGCGCCGATTACCCAAGACAGTGCATCTGGACCGTCGGTATAAAGCGGGAACGAGGCCATGAACGGCGCCTGAGCGCCGGGAGACTCTACGGTACGGTCGGCTTCGCTGTTACAACCTGCGCCCGATTCCTGCCCGTAAGCACATTCGTAGACACGCACGTAATCCACTTCCATCGCCGAGGGAATAGCTCCGGGACCGACTTGCCCGGGCAGGTTTCCACCCACCGCGAGATTAATTAACAGGTGAAAGGGGCGATCAAACGGAGCCGTTCCTTCACCCGCTTGGTATCCGGCTTGGTCGCCTGCGTAATAGTAGGAGTACCAGTGCTCGGCATTGACCGTCATGAAATTGCGGCCATCGACAAACCATCGGATGTAATCGGCAGTCCACTCAATGGAATAGATGTGAAAATCACCCGCGGGGTCGGCAATACCAATACTTTCAGTCGTGGTCTGGTTTAAAGGCCAAGCAAAACCGTGGTGCAGAGAGGCATAGTAGTTTTCCTCAGCGGTGCCGGCGTTAACGACTTCCATAATGTCGATCTCACCGCCCGACGCCCAACCGCCAAAACGGTCGTCGCTGGGCAGCATCCAAAAAGCCGACCAGAGGCCCTTGCCCGAAGCCGAGCGAATCCGTGCCTCAACCCGGCCGTACTGAAAATCTAATTTGCCAAGGCTTCTGATTCGGCCCGAGGTATACGGGAAACCCGCCTGCGCCTGCTCAGCGCGGGCTTCAACGCGTAAAATACCGTCCTCTACGTTCAGGTTGTCGGGGGTATACCACTGAAGCTCGTCATTGCCCCAACGCGTTAAACCGTATTGACTACCATCACCCGTCTGCACTTCCCAGTTGCCTGCATCCAGAGACTCCCCATCGAATTCATCGCTCCAAACCAGTTGCCATTCGGCGGTGGCTTCGGGGTAAAACGGTTCAATAATGGGGGATTCAGCGCTGCCGCCTCCGCACGCACTGAGAATAAGACCCATACAAACCGCTAACAGGCGTTGGGGGTTGTGAAAACTAAGGCAGATCATGTGGCGATTCCGAGGGATGACAGTAAGTTAACAGCATATTGTTTCAGCACATGGGGCCATCGATAAGTCAAAAACGACGATCGGGGCTGTGTGCAAGACAAGCAGGATACACCCCTCACCCCCTGAGCTGCCATTTGGCCGAGCGTGGATGCAGTGCGTTTCGCTACCCTTTCAAGGTTTCCCATGAGTAACCTCGTCTTTCATTGGGAGACCCTTCCTTCCAGCGAATACTCAGCAGGCCTTTAGGTGCGTCAAGTGTAATCGAACCGTGGTGCTCTCCAAAGTTACCAGCCAATGGCACCGACCTACCATTCACAAGTCGAAGATCAAGATGGCTGGCACTTTCGCCGTAAAATTCCAATGCCAAACCTCACTGCCAAGCGCCAATCAATACCCATCGTAATCGCTGGCACGATTTGCTGGCTCTTTACTGCTCCCAACAACACACGATAATTACTCAACGCTAATGCGCCCTGCCGATAAGACATTGCCGCCGGCTCGCACTAACACAGCATGACTGCAGCAAGGCACATTTCACTGATGCCTCGCTTCGCTCACCGGATAGCGCTATGCTTGGCACGCCTGGCACGATGAGTGTCGTCAGGTACATTCTCAAAATATAACGTTAAAGGACAACTCATGGCTCGCTTCAGCTCATTCGTGATTCTATCCATTCTCAGCGCTCTTGCTCAGGCTGAGGCGCCCACAAACCCAGTTGAATACTCGCAAGATTGGGAGGGTGATGAGTTCGAAGTGCTCAGTGGCTGGTTAGCGTACATCGACGCATTCGACCTAGACTGCACAACCTACAGGGGCTACGGCTACGCCTACACGATAGGTGCTGGCCAAGTTGCAGAAATAGCCGACGGCGTAGACTCAAAGGTGCTCAACGTTTTTAGCAATTACGATGATGGTAACCAGCCTGATCTGTGCTTAAAAACCAGCGTTTACAGGGAGGTCACTGTTGCGGCAGATAACGTTGGTGACTATACCTTTAACTTTATCGCAGAACCCCCAGAGTTAGTGGGCAGCAACACAAATGGATTTGTAAAAGTATTAGACCCAGCGGAGGGTTATTCGGCGATTGGATATGAGTCGGTAGAGACCACCGCCGGGGGAGAGATCACCGTTTCTTTCACGGTCGATGAGTCTATGGTGGGTAAGCTGCTTCAGTTTGGCTTCGACACCCTTGCAGCGGGGTACGACAACTCGGGCATGCAATACGACAATTTGGTGTTCGGTGCGGCGTCTAACAGCGGCGGTTCTGACAACGGAGGCAACGCTGAAGCGGCTTCAACCACTTTTAATCTTCTCTTGGAAACGATAGACGCCAATCGGCGAGGCACTGCCATTGATAAAGAATAGCCCGCAGAGAACATTGATTCGCTAATGCCGCAGTAATATACCCAGGTAAAAAAGTAACAGCCTTTCAGATAAGTTGAGATACCTTGGAAGGCTTGTTAGTCAATAAATGATACTTGGCGCCTACGTCATCGAAAGTTGCGATCGCAACTATCAGCCCTCCAAACAAGAGCCCAAATAACCACATGCGAAGACATTGCCTGACCTCCGGGCTGACATGAATCGGTGGTTCAAACGTAGAGCACCGCAAAGGCTTACAGCTTGAAAGGCCTACCTGGTGCCATTGCCCCGTTCTACCCACAGTCGTTGGCAATGACGCCCCTAAGAGGTCTTTATTCTTTGCCTAGCGCTTATTGCGCTTATTGCGCTTGTTGCTAAACTAACCGCCTTCTCGATCCAGAGCCCACTATGTTCAAGTTTTTGCTGATCTTTGTGACCTGTTTGATGGTGCTCTTTACCATTGAGTTACTCAATCCTGTGCAAGCCGCTGTGATACAACCTTTCACCGCTTTTCTTGCATGGGTAGCAGCATCCGTCGTACTACCGTTCGACGACACCGTAATCAGCAGTGGGCGTATTCTGCGCGACTCCGTGTCTGGATTTGCCGTGTCTATTGAGGCTGGTTGCAATGGCGTGGAAGCTTCCATCGTGCTCATCGCCGGGGTTCTGGCTTTTCCCGCAACGTG
>CALKNZ010000122.1 GCA_938091995.1 uncultured Luminiphilus sp.
CTTGTCAAAGAACCTCTGGTGTTTACGGTCGAAGATTTATTACGAATGCCCAGCGTGTCTAGGATGCACTTTTTAGAATGTGGCGCGAACACAGCTTTAGAGTGGGGTAACTCAGCCGTGCCCACAGTGCAATACACCCACGGTATGTTGTCAGGCTCTGAATGGACCGGTGTGCCCCTGTCGCTGTTGCTTGAGCGTGCCGGTTACAACCGACAAGCCCAGTTTTTGTTGGCAGAGGGGGCCGATGGCTCGGGTATGACACGCACCATTAATTTAACCGAGGCTCTTGATGATGCGATCGTGGCTTATGGACAAAACGGTGAAATGCTGCGGCCCGAGCAGGGTTACCCGTTACGTCTTGTGGTGCCGGGCGTGCAAGGTGTTTCTTGGGTGAAATGGCTGCGCCGTCTGGAGGTTGGCGACAAACCCTATGCCACTAAGGACGAGACAAGTCATTATGTCGATTTAATGCCCAATGGGCAGTTACGGCAATATACCGCCATACAAGAGGCTAAATCTGTAATCACTGCGCCTTCTGCAGGGCAGAAGCTTTTGAGCCAGGGTTATTACTGCATTACGGGGCTGGCCTGGTCAGGGCGAGGCTCTGTGCGCAAGGTGGAGGTTTCTGTCGATGGCGGACGCAACTGGCGTGAGGCAAGGCTGGAGGGACAGAGATCTTCAAAAATGTTGACTCGGTTCAATTTTGATTGGGTTTGGCAGGGCGAGACAGCGTTGCTTCAGAGTCGGGTGCATGACGACACGGGTTACATTCAGCCTCAGCGGGCAGCGTTAGTGGCGGAGCGAGGGACGCGTTCGATCTATCACAATAATGCGATTCAAACCTGGCGGGTAAGCAGCACGGGCGAGGTCGACAATGTTCAGGTGGGCTAGGCTTTGGGTGATATGCCTGGCTTATTTGGCGACCCATTCATTGGCGAACGAATATCCGCAGGCCCTTAATGGAATCGGTAGAGCCGCAACAGCTGCTGAGCTTCGCGCCTGGGATATCGATGTACGCCCTGACTTTTTAGGCCTTCCCTCGGGCTCCGGCTCGGTGGAGCAAGGTGAAACCTTATGGCTGGATTTATGTGCTTCTTGCCATGGAGATTTTGGCGATTCTAATGAAGTCTTCTCTCCCATTGTCTTGGGCAACATTACCGAGGCCGATATCCAGACGGGGCATGTGGCGGCGCTAACCGACCCTGCCGTTGTTAGAACGACTTTTATGAAGGTGGCGACTTTGTCGACGGTTTGGGACTACATCAACCGTGCGATGCCCTGGAATGCGCCTAAGTCACTGACGGCTGATGAGGTCTATGCACTGGTGGCCTACCTGCTTAACCTTGCCTATATTGTTGATGAGGATTTTGTGCTGTCTTCAGAAAATATCGAAGACGTTCAGACCTTGATGCCAAACCGCAATGGAATGACCGAGAATCATGGCCTTTGGTCTATCGACGGCTTGCCCGATGTGGTTGGATCATCGTGCTCAGTTGACTGTGAGGTTGATACGACGATCACCTCATTTCTCCCTGACTACGCGATGAATGCCCATGGCAACCTTAAAGATCAAATGCGCGATTATGGCCCTTTACCGGGTATGCAGACCGCACCACAGTCGTCGTTGGTGAGACCGTCACAGAGCGACAGTTCAAAAATGATACCTGCAGAGCTTTTAGCTTCAAGTGGATGCACCGGCTGTCATCAAGCGAATAAAGCCCTGATCGGCCCGGGTTTTTCCGCCATTCGAGCCCGCTATGCGGGCAAAGATGCCGCGAGTTATTTGACCCAAAAAATCAAACAGGGCGGGCAAGGCGTATGGGGCTCGGTGCCCATGCCTGCTATGGAACAATTGGATGATAAAGTCGTTGAGGTGTTGGCAGTTTGGCTGGCCTCAGGGCAGTGAATTAAGAGAAGGAGTTGAGATCTATGGGCAATTGGGATCCGTTAGGATTAACACGTCGGGGATTTATAAAAGCAAGTAGTACTTTATGGGTTGCTGCTACTTTGCCGCAAAAAATTTGGGCGGCGACGCTTCGACCCGCAGCAGCTTTTCAGACAACTACCCTCGAAGCGACCTTCGAGGCACTAGGGTCGGTCCCTAAATTTAGTGACGCCATTTTATTTTCTACTCCTGACATCGCTGAAAATGGTGCAGTGGTACCCGTCAAAATTGAGGTTGATGCGGCTGCTTTACCCGGGGTAAGTAAGCTCTATGTCATTGTAGAAAAGAACCCCAACCCGGTCGCTGCGGTTTTCGAAGTTCCCCCTAGCGCCCAGCCCTATGCAGAAACTCGCGTGAAGGTTGCACAGACCGGTAAGCTCTATGCGGTTGCCGAAGTCGATGGTCAGCTCTTTATGACCGAAAAAGAAACCAAAGTTACTTTGGGCGGCTGCGGCGGCTAAGGAGAAATATGATGGCCAGTAGAATTAGAATTCGCGCACAACTTAAAGACGACTATTGTGAAGTCAAGGCGCTCATGCGCCACCCCATGGAAACCGGACTGCGCAAGGATCAAAGTGGTGCGGCGATTCCAGCTAACTTCATTGAAGACGTTCAGGTGGTCCATAATGATGCTGTGGTTATGCAGGCCTATTGGGGCGCCGCCGTCTCGGCTAATCCGTTCCTCGGCGTGCGTTTCAAAGGGGGGGCTCAGGGTGATGTGGTCAAGATTATTTGGCGCGATAACCAAGGGGATAGTGGCTCTGGTGAGACAACCATTCGCTGATTAGCTGAGCAGATAATTATGAGCAAAGGATTTTTTTCGGGCTTGTTAGCGACCCTCGTGGGGCTGTGGTCGTTTACTGCCATTTCTGAGACCGACGGCGTATTTGATGAATATCGAGAATTGATGGGTGACGATAATCCTGCGATCTTTGTTATTTATGACGGTGAGGAAATTTGGTTCACCCCCGCAGGTCCAAAGTCGGTTTCACTAGCACAGTGCGACCTGGGCTTGGGACCAGGAGTGGTCGAAGGCGCCTATGCCCAATTGCCACGCTATTTTTCCGACGCCCAGCGCGTGCAAGATATCGAAGCACGTCTCGAATATTGCATGACGCATTTACAAGGCCGCTCACCCGACAAGGTGCGGGCAAATGCCTATTCACAAAGAGGGGAGTTGGGCACTGAACTGGAGGCGCTCGTTGCCTGGATTGCCGATCAGTCTAGTGGTCTAACAATTGCCCCAGCACAGGCTCATGCCAAGGAGAGATCGGCCTACACATTGGGGGAGAGCCTTTTCTATTACCGTGCCGGCCCCCACGACTTTTCCTGTGCCACTTGCCATGAACAGACCGGTCGTCGAATACGATTGCAGGCACTGCCAAACTTAACGACCCATCAGGGCGCGGCCGCAGCTTATAGCACTTGGCCTGCCTATCGAGTATCTCAAGGAATAGTTCGCACGATGGGCTGGCGCATGCGCGACTGTATGCGGCAACAGCGCATGCCTGAATTGATCATGGGCTCTGAGGCCTCAGTAGCACTGCAGACCTATCTTTCGGTCAATGGAGCCGGCGGCTCTATGGCGGCGCCGGGTCTTAAACGGTAAATGACAATGCAAACAATCATTCGAATATGCGCGTTTATTATTTTCTCTAGTGCTCTTCATGCTGACGAGCCCTATAACGTTCTGCTGAATTCCATGGTCGACAAAAACTTTGTGACCGTCGAGCGCTTGAAGCAGGATGAGCTTCAGGCTTTTTGCAGTCAGCCGCGCTCCGCCACCGTCGATGAACCCCGTGCCGCTGAGCTGCGAGAAGCGGCACTTAAGGGTGTTCCCACCCCAGCGGGCGAAAATTATTTGGGTGATTGGCAGCGCGGCGAAAAAGTGGCCATCAATGGTAGGGGGCTTCAGTATTCAGATGACCCCGACCAGGCTAATGGAGGTAACTGTTATGCCTGCCATCAACTCGATCCCACCGAGTTGGCATACGGCACCTTGGGGCCTTCACTCAGTGGCTATGGTGCTCGCGGGCAAAATCCTGCCATGCTTGAATATACATGGACCAAGCTTTGGAATACTCATGCTTACAACGTTTGTTCCCACATGCCACGATTTGGTGCTGCCGGCATACTGACAACTCAGCAGTTACAGGACGTAATGGCGTTTCTCTTTGACCCAGAATCGCCCGTGAATCGGCCGCAGCCGTGACAGGGTTCCAGATACAAGTAAAACTACAGGAACACTGTCATCGAGCGTCGTGAATTTGGAAAAATGCTGGCCTTGGGTGCTGCTGTTGGATTAGCACTGCCCGGTGTGTCGGCCCGAGCAACCACGCAAAACGCCTACGATCTTGAACGGGCTGGTAACGTTCATCTGTTGCACATGACTGATGCGCACGCCCAACTTATGCCAGTCCATTATCGTGAGCCGCAAGCTAATATTGGCGTCCACAGTGCGCGCAATCGCAGCCCGCATCTTGTGGGTAAGGCTTTATTAGAGCGTTACCAGATCGCACCAGGCACCCGTCAAGCCCACGCATACTCACACATAGATTACA
>CALKNZ010000123.1 GCA_938091995.1 uncultured Luminiphilus sp.
GTCGTGGTAATGTCGTAGGCATCGGGCCCTTGTTCGTAGATCACCTCATCAGCATCGAGGAGATTTTTAACCCAAAAACCGATATCCCATTGTCTGCCACCATGTCTAAGGCCGGCATACACGTTGACCATGTGATAATCATCGAAGCTGCCTCGCGTTATGCCCAGACCTGCAGATGCGTCGGTATTGTCTCGCTCATCGGTGTACTTGTAGAGCCCTCGCAGATACCACTCATTAGAGCCCGTTGGGATAAAATACTCAGACTGTAGCGATACCGATAGCTCCGGCTCACCGCCTAAAGATTCACCCCCAATGTCACAGAACCCTAGCACCTCACCGGGTGCTCTGTCGTTGCATGGCGCTTGTGCGCCGCTATCCCATTCCCCCTTGGCATAAGCCAACGCGCCGCCGGCACTCCACCGGTCGCCGAGAAGAATTTGACCCTCCAGTTCGATACCCCAAATGTTGGCATCACCGTTATAAATGAGACCACCTGAAATGGCATTTGGATTGCCGGCGTCATCCAAAACCTGAATACCACGGACAAACCCAAAATATCCGTCAAACATTTGGTAGTAAAAGGCGCCATTTAATGCGGCTCGGCCGTCGAGGTAGCGGCCCTTAAAGCCTAGTTCAAGGGCATTACTTGACTCTTCGTCATGCAGTACGTCCGCTTCGCCATTGGGTAACAATGCAACAGCCGGCGTTGGATTAATTGAAATGCCGCTTGGCCGATAACCGCGGTTGTAGGCCGCGTAGACGGTAGTGTTTTCTGTCCAGTCATAGCGCAAGGTTAACGAACCTGTTATTGCATCCTCCTTGGTGTTTTTATATTGGTCGCTAATGCCTTCAATGGGGAAGGCTGCGGCAATACCACCCTCAACGATGTCAGCAATGGGGACTAAGGGTGCCGGTAAATAATTTATGACCCCAAAAAACACGTCAGCGGCTCGGTAAGAATCATATTCAGTCCAGCGAAGACCCGCCTCTAGTGTGGTGCGATCGCTCAGGTGAAATTCGTTGAACGTGAAAAAGGCCAGTTCATCGCGAGTCACGGGAATAGCCCCTACACTGGAAAAGCTAATGTTTAGGGGCGGTGCTACGACTGAATTTGAGGTGAAACTGGTCGCGGTATCTTGATCAAGATAAAAAACACCAATCATCCAGTCCCACACATCATTTCCCGATGAAGACAATCGCAGCTCTTGGCTCAGCGTTTCTGTCTTGGTGATAGTGTTCTGGTTTGTACTGGCTTCATCAATGCTCCCAGGGTCTCCATCGAGGGTGATGTAGTTCGCTCGATCATTCTCCTGAAATGAATTTTTAGTACTCTCGTTGTAACCGGTTACTGACATAAGGTTCAAATTGCCCAGTTGCCAGTCAAAACGCAGGTTATAGAGATCATAGTCTAGCGTCGCACCTTCACTGGAGTTAGCGAAACCGACTCTGTCGCCAGCGCTAACAGTGGGTCTAATGCCAAGAGCATCACTGCCTCGAAGGGCAGAAGGTCGCTCGGTATCGCGATCGTAATATTGGTAAACAAAGTTTGATTTAAGGTTTTCAGTCATCTGCCATGTAGCACTCAGGCGCAAGGAAGACACCTCGTCTTCAGGGTCGTCAAGGCCGGTTGTCGTGTTTGTGACGTCATTGGAGTTGTTTGTGTCATAGACTCCGGCGACTCGAGCGGCGAAGACGCCGTCAACGAGCGGAGCGCCGTAAGCAAACTGGGCATTGATACCATCATTATCGGCAACGGAGGCCTGAATACTGCCACTAGACTCTGTGAGGCTGGCCTCGCGGGTTACGAGGTTGATTGAACCACCAGGAGAAGTACGGCCCTGCAGGGTTCCCTGGGGACCACGCAGTATTTCGACTCGGTCCATATCGTATAACCGACCGAAAGCGATATCGCTCCTAACGACTTGGTCATTCCAAAACACCGACACCACACTGCTGGCGCCCGATTCGGGATCAGTGCTAATACCACGGAGAGAAATGCTGGCATTGCGAGCGTTGGGGACACTGAGCGTCAGCCCTGCTGTTTGCAGTTCAAGATCCTTAAATTCAAAGGCTTTGAGTCGATCGATTGAAGCTCCAGTCAATACATTAACGGTACCTGAGATATCCTGAATCTTGGACACGCGTTTGGTGGCTGTGACCACAACCTCTTCGAGCACAAGGTCTTGAGCCAAAGCAGGCGAAATTATTGAAGCAACCGCCAGGGCCAGCACACTTGATGGGCCAAGTTTTTTTGTCGATTCATGGTTAGACATGCGAATGGCTCCCGTAATGACCAGTGCGTCGATTAACACCGGATCGGTTGATTATTATTATCTGTTGCCCGCAACGATCGAGGCCCCAATAAACCGGGGCTTTTACGTCGCCTCACACTTTAACGTACCACAACATTCATAATTTCACCCCTAAAAGGCTACCCTGTTGTTCTAGTTCATTATGTTCCATGGCCCGAAGCTCACTGAACCCAAGCGGAGACTGTTCAAGACCTAACGGCAGATTCCTATGGGCAGCGGGTCGGTTGGGTGGAAATTGTGGGTGTTTCAGGCCACTCTTGAGTCAAAAATGTAGGGGCAACCAGACCAATGAATCCACTTACCCTCATTCAGCAGGCCTACTGCGTGTTGCTATTAGGCTTGTTGTCTCCCATTTTGGCCGCGTCAAACCTTCCCCCGGTCAACACCTATCTGGCCGATTCCAATTATGCAATGGCCCACGGTGACCCTGCCCAACAGGATGCGTTGCCGCAGTCGGGACCCATCGATAGATCACGGTCTCTCGGGCAGGGCGACATTCAATACACGCATACCGGACCCGCATTTTTTGGGATATTGACGTCTGGCGAGTACGCTGATGGCAAGCGGGTCTTTTGGGGCAATGGCCTCGATCGTATTGTTAAGCTGGACTACGACTCTCAGGCAATTGTCTCTGAGTATTTCTTTCCCGATAGCGAGATCTACACGGAACAGCGAGCCGAAGAATCGATAAGGGCATTCGATGCCGATAATGACGGTCTATTCGCGCTGGTTCATGGTTTTCGTGAAGCTCAAAAACTACGCAGCCTGTCCAAACTTTACACGCTTCTCGATCGAGACCACGTGTACTACATAGGGAGCAAAACCGGTCTGATTACCGCTTACGGTGATGCAGATCCAAATAACTCGCGATCCCCCATTGTTAAATTGCGCGAATTTCAATTGCCCGAAAACGTTACCGGACCGGTCATGGGGCTTTCAATGACTTACGACGGCTGGCTAATCGTTGCCACTGAACATGGGTACATTGCGGCGATCAGCCGCGACTTTAGCAAACACCATGTGATTCGCTTGAACTACGCTCAGGGTTCTGAAAATAAGGCGACGAAACCTACCGGCTACGGCTGGATACGCAATGCCTTTGCCATCGACAGGCGTGGTGGTATTTATATTGCGTCGCAGGATCATATGCACAAAGTGGTGTGGACGGGCCAGGAGCTCAGTAGTCAGGAAATGGATGGCGCCTGGACCGCGGGTTATCTTAATGAATGGGGCCATGGGACGGGTGCGACGCCGTCCCTAATGGGATTTGATGAAGAAGACCAGTTTGTGGTGATCACTGACGGTCAGCACCAAATGAACGTGGTGTTATTTTGGCGTAATGAAATTCCCAATGACTGGCAGAGGCTTGAGGGCGCACCCAACCGGCGAATAGCGGGTCAGATTAAGGTAACGATGGGTGACCCGTTGCTTACATCTATCCAGTCGGAACAGTCTGTCGTCGTGGCCGGATACGGGGCCTTGGTGGTCAACAACCGGCCTCGAAATGTACCCTGGTACCTACCCGAACGTGCCGTTGGGTTGCTAGCGGGTTATTTGGGAAGTAACCCCAAACACCAGCCTTACGGTGTGCAGAAGTTTGAGTGGAACCCCATTGCTCAGCGGCTTCAGGAGAGCTGGGTCAACAGAGAAGTCAGCTCTCCCAGCTGCGTACCTATTGTTGGTATTGGGTCAGATACTACCTATCTGATTGGTGCGAGGGAGAACCAATGGACTCTCGAAGCGCTGGACTGGACCACTGGGGAAAACCGGTTCCACTATGTAATTGGTGGCCAGCGTTACAACGTGATGTACTCGGGCACCTTAATCGATATGAATGGTCGTATACATTACGGAACACCCTGGGGGCGAGTACGACTAATGCCTCGGTTGGAGTAACGCAACCGTCTTTTCCAGACGTGGCCTGTAGTCGCGTGTCTTCTCTAGCAGCGTTTCAGGTGCTGCCATGGCTAATGGCGGGCCCCTTCAGTCCTTGATGCAGACCCCGTAGGACCACCAGCGCTGTGAGCAGTTGTACTCCAGTCTGCCTCGGGCACCATGCTGCCAGTCAAGTACCCGCAGAATTGTCGGTGTCGGTGCCATACCGGTAGTACCGTGATCTTGCAGTTCTTCCAATGGTATTGGATAGCTCGCCCAGTCACGCGGCGCGCGCCACCCTGGCGGTGGGACAAGCTGCGAGCGAGTGCCATTGATCGGATACAGCGCGCGCCAGTCGAGTATTGCTTTACTCAAATTCTCAACAATATCGGGATAAACGGCCGCCAGGTTGTTGTGCTCGTAAGGATCGCTGGAAATTTTGAACAGATAGTTAGTGACAGTGATTGCTATTTGTTCCTGCTGCACCTCCTGCACCAGCTTCCATTCCTCATTAAAGGCAGCAAAATTGAAGTTGCCGTAAATGGGAATTTCGGATCCGAATATAAGTGGCCCTTCCAAGGGTACTGGCACTCCCGATTTTAGTGCAGGCCACATGCTCCTGCCGTCGAGTGCAAAGCTGTTCCCTGGCCTGACATCGGCTGCATCCACCAGGGTCGGGAAAACATCCATGACGCTCATAATTTGCTCAAATATTTGACCAGGTTCCAGCATGGCAGGCCAGCGCATTAGGGAGGTGACTCGTATGCCGCCTTCAAAGGTCTCTCCCTTACCACCGCGTAGCGGTGCGTTATTTGCGCCGCCGTAAGAGTAAGCCGCCCCACCGTTGTCACTGAAAAACAGGACAATCGTATTGTCTGAAATACCCTCCTGGTCCAGTGTGTCCAAAACTCGACCGATGGCTTGGTCCATGGCATCAACCACAGCGGCGTACATAGGCCTGGCGCTGGGTTGGAGCATCACTCTTGAAATAAGGCGCGTGTCGTCGGTTTGCCGAGAACGGGCCATGGGTAAATCGGTTTCAATATCCTTATATTTATCTTGGAGTTCCACAGGGGCGTCCAGAGGCGTATGCGGGGCAATAAACGGCATATAAACGAGGAAAGGCCGGTCGCGGTCACGTTCCCGAATGTATCTAGAGACTTCATCAGCGAGGAGGTATGTTTCGTAGCCTTGATCATCGATAGATACGCCATTACGTTGAAAGTCCTTACCGCCTTGATTGGAAAAAGGAGGATAAAATCCAACTTCAGTGTGCAGATGACCATAAAAGTGTTCGAATCCCCGGTTATTGGGGTGATAGGTCATCTGAGCATGCCCCAGATGCCATTTACCGACGATTGCCGTCTGATAACCCGCCGCTTGAAAAGTTTCAGGCATGAAATGCTCATCGGGGTGAACGCCAATATTATCCCAAGGAAAAATCACCCCATAGGTCACACCAAGCCGAATGGGGTCACGCCCCGTCATTAACGCAGCACGTGTAGGCGAGCAAATGGGTGTGGTGTAAAAACGATTCAAACGTACGCCCTGTTGTGCCAAAAGATCGAGGGAGGGCGTATCAATGTCGCCGCCATGATACCCAACATCTGCCCAACCCAGATCGTCAGCCACCATAATCAAAATGTTGGGTTTTTGTGGTGTGGCTGACGCCGGTGCGCCAAGAATGACGCACAGAAGCAACAGGGGTGTAAGGAGTCGGGTTACGATTAATTTTTTATGAGTCATTTAGGCAGTCCACAGGTCTTGTGATGATTTTTGAGGTTGTAAAAACCATGCATTAAGCAGGGCACAGACAACAGGTGCTAAACGCCGTTTAAAGAAAAGCCGAGTATCAATTTTCTACATGCTGCTGCGCCGTCTGTCTATGCAGAACCTGAGAATTTTATACCCGCTTCTGATGAGATTACCGTAATTTGTAGCAAGCAGTTTCGCACGTAATCTTGAGTAAAGAGGTATCAGTATTGCCC
>CALKNZ010000124.1 GCA_938091995.1 uncultured Luminiphilus sp.
TTGCCGCCGCAATAAATGGTGCGGCATTGGGCGGCGGTCTGGAGCTGGCGCTTGCCTGTAATTATCGTGTGGCATGGGATGATAAATCTGTGCAGCTAGGTTTTCCCGAAGTCACTCTGGGCCTGTTACCCGGCGGTGGCGGGGTAGTAAAAGCCATCTACTTGATGGGTTTGATGGCCTCTAATGAATATATTTTAGAAGGCAAGCGGGTTGCACCTGCGAAGGCTCAGGCTTCGGGTTTGATCGATGCGACCGTTGCCACCCTCGATGAGTTGTTGCCAGCGGCAAAGGCCTGGGTAGTGGCCCATAAAGACGATGAAGCCGCGCGTACACAGCCCTGGGATACCAAAGGTTACAAAATACCCGGTGGCGGCGTTAACCACCCGGCCGTGGCTCAAATGCTACCCGCAGCAGCGGCTATGCTGCAGCAAAAGACCCGGGGGCTGCTACCCGCGCCGGCGAAAATTTTGGATATCGCCGTGGCTGCACTGCGGGTTGATTTCGAGACCGCTATGCGCATCGAAAGTCGTGGTCTCACTTACTTGGCTTGCACCCCTGTGGCCAAGAACATGATCAACACGTTCTTCTTCCAAATGAATCAAATCAGCGGCGGTGCTTCTCGGCCTAAAGACGTTGAACCCCAGAAGACGCGTAAAGTTGGCGTGCTCGGTGCGGGCATGATGGGGCAGGGTATCGCCTACGTCTCAGCCATGGCAGGCATTGAAGTTATCCTCAAAGATATTTCTCAAGAAGCCGCAGATAAAGGCAAAGCCTACTCTGAAAAACTCCTGGCCAAGCGCGTCAGTAAAGGCCGCATGACCGAAGAAAAAGCCCAGGGCATTCTCGCGTTGATCAAGCCAACGGCCGCTAACGAAGACCTGCAAGGTTGTGACTTAATCATTGAAGCGGTTTTCGAAAATATTAAACTCAAGCACAAGATTACCCAAGAGTTAGAGGGCTATCTTGCAGAGGGGGGTGTTTGGGGCTCGAATACCTCAACCCTTCCGATCACGCAGCTGTCTGAAGCCAGCCGGGATGCCAGCAATTTTATTGGCGTGCACTTCTTTTCTCCCGTCGACAAAATGCCCCTGGTTGAAATTATCATGGGAGAAAACACCGGTGATGCCGCATTGGCGAAGGCCTTCGATTACGCGCTGCAAATTCGCAAAACCCCGATTGTGGTCAACGATTCACTGGGCTTCTTCACCTCTCGAACCTTCGGTACCTTCATTGATGAGGGCGTGCGTCTGTTGAGTGAAGGAATGCATCCGGTGAAGGTCGATAACTTAGGGAAAGCCATTGGCATGCCCGTGGGCCCCCTCGCAGTTTATGACGAGGTGAGTCTAGAGTTGTCCCGTAAGGCCCAGGAGACCTGGGAGGAAATGGGTATCGATACCAGCACTAAAGATGGCGCCGTCGCACGTGACGTTGTGAATACTATGATCGGTGAGCACGGTCGTGGTGGTCGCCATCATGGCGGCGGTTTTTATGAATACGCTGAAGATGGCACAAAGGCGATCTGGCCCCCGCTGCTCGATATCTACTACAACCCAGAGGCGAATATTCCGGATCAAGACGCCAAAGATCGGCTGTTGTTCCGCCAGGTAATCGAGGCCTTGCGCTGTCTTGAGGAAGGCGTTTTACGCACGGTTGCCGATGGTAATATTGGATCGATCATGGGTATTGGTGCGCCAGCTTGGACTGGGGGGTTGTTGCAGTTTGTAAATACCTACGGTTTGACGCGTTTCTCTACTCGCTGCGATGAACTTGCGGCGGTTTACGGGGAACGGTTCAAAGCACCAAAAATTGTCGCTGACAAAATAGCGGCTGGTGAGAGCTTTACCTGAGTATGGCGCGTTCCGATTCATCTGACGAAGGGTAGGGCTAGCACAACAGATACTAAAAAAACGCGGGACGCTGTATTGGGAATGCCAGTGCAGGTTTCGGCGTTTTTTTAGTTCGCAGCCCTCTCGCATGGTGCCGTTACATGGGTGACAATTGGCAATCTGCAGGCCGATCGAAATCATCTGAAAATGTGTGGACGCTACACGCTCAGTGTTACCCAGCGACCCGAGCTCAATGGCACGGGGTTACAGACGGGCGACCGCTTTAATATCGCGCCGGGTTCGTCGGTGTTAACGCGAGATGAGCAGGGCGAGCATCGCATGATGCCTTGGGGCTTCTCACCTCCATGGGCCAAAAAGTCTATGAACTTGAGCAACGCTCGCAGTGAAACCCTTCGTGAGAAACCTGCTTTTCGTCGATCTCGGCGCTGCGTGCTATTGGCAGACGGTTGGTACGAATGGCAACGTGCAGAGGGCCAAAAGCGGCCTTGGTACCATCACATCGAAGGCGAGCTACTGTTTTTTGCCGGCCTATACAATGACACCAGCGGTTGCGCCATTGTTACCCGAAGTGCGTTGGATACGGTTGCCTCTATTCACCATCGTCAACCTGTACTACTGGAGGCTCGGGGCGTTGAACATTGGCTGAAAGGGCATGATTTGTTCGCTAGCGCTGTGACCCATCGGGTGCATTGCCACGAGGTGAGCACGCGAGTGAACCGTCCCAGCGAAGACGATATCGCGCTGACGTTGCCGTATTCTCAAGGTATTCCAGAGTCGCCTACTGGCAATGAAGATTTGTTTGAGTAGCTCGGACACCAAAGACCTTGATCGATCTTTGGTGGCGAATCTGACTTTGTCTTATCTGGCTAAAGCTTAATGCCCAAGCTTTAAGCCCTAAAAGCGGTGCCACGCAGGTTGAAAAAGGGCGCGCGCGGGCGGCGCCCACGCGTTCAGTCGTGACGGTCAGCTGATTTTCTTCATCTCGGGGAGCTTGAAGTTCTGTAGCTCCTCCAGCTTCGGCTCATAGATACGAAGTATGTAGTTCCAGCCCTCAACGGTGGGGAGATGGTTGTCGACGTCGCCACAATCACCAAAGTGAGCATCAAAAGAGCCATCTTCGTTCAAGTTCATATTGAACTCATTCAAGATACCGTCCTCGCTGTATATCCAACC
>CALKNZ010000125.1 GCA_938091995.1 uncultured Luminiphilus sp.
AAGGATCAGGCAGCCGCCTGATCGCTTTCTTCAGATTGATTCTCTGGCTCTACGTTTACCTCGGCGAGTTGGGCTTCGAGGTCTTTGACCTTTTGCTCCAGCTGCGTATTTTCGGCGCGCACTTGAGCAAGGGATTTCTGCAGGGTATCGCCGGTCTTGGTTTTCTCGGCCAATTTCTTTTTTGACGCGTCCAAATTTTTGCGTAGGCGCTGGGGATCATATTTCTTGAGTTCAGCCAGCTCAGCTCGTTCGGCAGCGAGGTCTTTTTGAAGCTCTTTGACGCGGCCTTTTACCGTGGCAACTTCTTCTTTCATCTTGTCAGAGCGGTTGTGCAGTTCGCGATTGCGTTGCTCTAAGGCCTGAGCGTCTTTTGACTTGCCCGAGAGCTCTGTAATGGTTGTCAGCTGTGTGGCAATGGTTTTTTCGAGCTCGACAATGCGAGTTTCTAGCGCGACCTTACCTTCGGAAAGTTGAGTAATTGAGGCATCTTTGGCGTCGAGTTTTTGTTGGTATTCCCCTCGAAGCTGGGTTTCCATTTCAACGAGTTTTTCCAGTTTATTCAGGCTTAGCGAATCGCTCATTAATTTTCCTACTCATCCTAATGTTGAATTTTTGATCTTTTTTCATGCTCAGCTTTATCTGGCGGCCAAATTTAATGACCTGCTTGGGTCTAACACGACCACTTTGGTATTACGCTGTAATCAAAAGATCCTTTATGTCCGTGCAGGCCACATTCAATGCTGTAACGGTCTTTCGCGACCATTAGGGTTGGGTTCTGCAGCACATTGAGGATAGTGGCGGGTTCAAGAAAGCGTGAACCAACGGCGCGCACATTATGAAGATGATAGACAGAACCTACAATAGTTTTTTCAATCGAACATAGCGGTGCGATTTTTGGAATTTACTGCCGATTGTGATGGTAGGCCTGCTTAATTCACGGGTGACTCGAGGCATTAGTCGAGCGCCTGGATGCACAAACTCGGCGGTTGCAACGGCCTGAGGAAGAGACCCACGTAAAACTTTTACAGCTGATACTGCAGACATGGACTGTCTCTTTTTTGGATTGATTAACGCGGCGGGCATTCTCTTGAAAGGAGGGCAGGCGGTTAATGTGAATCTTGCAGCCATCAACGTGACAGCCTAAAAACTTGTTACTGCTTCGGGTGGCCTATTTCTAGGAGCTTCAAGGTATCGTGACTGTCCGTATTTGCTTCACCCTGAAGCCTAGAGCCTGTATCTGATCATTTTTTAGCCGCTCAAGTTCCTGGCCGAAAGCGCAATAGAACGGCACCTTGTGGAACAAATATAAAAGGGCGCAATGTCTATTCACTCCATAATCCACGAGTAGCCAGCGACATTGTGCCCCTTGCTGACGACTCCGCAGAGCTATCGAGAGAACGGTGGGGTAAACTAAGGTGGACCCCTCAGGTACATCAGATAGCGCCGTTACTGCAAGGGAGGGGTCAGTCAAATGCTCTACGGATTACACAAGCAGGAGTGGGTCTCTAAATATGCAGCGATTTGAAGTGAACAAACAAGCGTTTGTCGAGTGGCGGGGGGCCGAGCAAGTCAAGCCGGCACTAGTCGAGGGTGAAGTCAGACTGGCCATCGATTTTTTTGCCTTCACCGCCAACAACCTGACCTACGCGGTCGCGGGGGAATTTTTGGGCTACTGGAATTTCTTTCCAGTGGTACCCGATGATGGTTATGGGGTGATTCCCGTATGGGGGTTTGCCGATGTCATAGAATCTCGCTGTGATGAAGTTAGGGTGGGTGAACGCCTTTATGGCTACTTTCAGCCCTCAGGCGAATTGGTGATAGCGCCCATAAATGTCAGTGGCGGCATGCTCATTGACGGTACCGCACATCGACAGTCTCTTCCGCCGTTGTACAACCAGTACCAACGCGTTGCCCAAGGACAGGGTGAGGGTTTGGCAGGTCGGCTTCAGGCGCTCTTGGGACCGCTGTACATGACTGGATACGCCATCGCTGACCAGCTCGCGGTGAATCACTATTACGGCGCTAAGCAGCTGGCTATTGTCAGTGCATCCAGTAAAACCAGTATTGGTTTGGCCGAAGCGTTGGCTGAAAATGATCAAACGCCTCAGGTTGTAGGATTAACCTCACCGCAAAACGTGGCTTTTGTGGAGGGGCTGGGCATTTACGATCAGGTTTTGGCCTATGGCGCCATCGATTCGCTGTCGGATTCATCGGCTGTCGTGGTGGACATGGCTGGCAACGGTGAAACGGCATCAAAATTGCGCGACCACTTTGCTGAGGCGTTGAATTATTACATCAGTGTGGGCTTAACGCATTGGGATAAGGCCGCAGGTGCCAGCGGTGCGCCCCAAGAGCGGCATGAAATGTTCTTTGCGCCCACCTACATTATAGAGCGAACAAAAGCCCTAGGCCCTGGAGAATTTAATCGACGACTGCAGGGTTTTCTCGAGCGCTCATCTGCTAAGGCTGCGACCTGGCTTGAGCTCAAAGAGGTCAATAGTGTTGAAGCTCTGGGAGCGCTGTATACCGATATCTGTGCTGGAATTATGAACCCAGCAGAGGGCATTATTTGTAAACTATAGGCGCACTGAATATTGGCCGAGCGGTCAGACCGATCAGCGGTGTGAGAGGGTTAAGTCTCGGTTTTACCGCGCATTGCAACATAACGGCGGTAGCGCCAATCCCCCAACTGTGGTGTGACGACCCCATTTTAGTGCCGCATTAACCCGGCGGGCGCTGAGACTCTGGGGTTTACTGGGGCAGGGTTTAAAGCATGGGTTACAAGGGGTCTCATTCTGTTTCCTTAGACCGTGATATCGTGTGTCGGTTTTTAAAACCTGTCAGCGGCTGCCATTAAATGGCAGTCAATTGTCATTATGGAGTAGTGCGAGTTTGAGCCCAGCTGGAAAACCGAATGACCGTCGTCATAATCCTTTTTACCAGCTGCTGCGGATAGCCTCTAACGTAGAGGCGAATGAGGTAAGGGCTTTAGTTGGCTCATTTTTATTTGTTGTTGTCCTTATGTCGGCTTATTACATCTTACGCCCCGTTCGAGACGCTATGGCCAGCGACTGGACAGATGCTGAGGTGAGCTGGCTGTGGACCCTCAACTTTTTTATCAGCACTGCGGTTGTAGCGCTTTACGGTGTCGCTGTTTCTCGCTTCCGATTGCGGCTTTTGGTTCCCTCTGTTTACGGCATCTTCGCCCTGACGTTTTTGTGTTTCTTTGTTTTAGCCTCGACTACGGCCGATCGAACCCTGATCGATAAATCGTTTTATGTGTGGGTCAGCGTATTTAGCCTGTTCCATATCTCGGTGTTTTGGAGCTTTATGTCAGATCTGTTCAGCAAAGAACAGGCCGGCAGGCTGTTTGGCATTATCGCTGCGGGAGCAAGCGTGGGCGGACTTATTGGCCCCTCAATACCCTCTTTTTTTTCCGCATCACTAGGGACCGATAACTTGATGCTAGTGGCCAGTGCCATGTTGCTAGTGCCCATTCCAATTATTTTCTATTTACAGTCACTGAAGTCATCAGACTTGCAAAACGATGGTTGGGCGGTACCCACTCCTGAGGTCAAAGTTGGGGGCAACCCACTGGCAGGGTTCAAGCTGTTTTTTTCCAATCCTTACTTAATGGCGATTGGTTTGTTTATCTTTTTGTATACCGGCATTAGTTCTTTTGTTTACTTCGAACTGAAGAATTTACTGAGTGAACTCAGTCGCGCCGAGCGAACGGCGGTATGGGCCCAAATGGATTTAGCGGTTAATGTACTTTCGATTGCCATGGGCTTGTTTGCGACGGGCCGAATTATTGGCAAATTTGGAATGCCGATAGCCATTGCATTTATTCCAGTGTTGATTTGTGGCGGTCTTATTATTGTGGCCGTTTCCCCCTTTCTTGGAGCGGTAGTGGCTCTGCAAATTATTCGACGCGCCGGTAACTACGGGGTGACCAAGCCGGCTCGTGAAGTGCTATTTACAAGGGTCGACAGAGAGGCCCGTTTCAAGGCGAAGCCCGTTATCGACATTGTTGCCTATCGCGGCGGCGATATGTTGATGGCCTGGTTGTTTACCGGTCTCACTCAGGGTTTGGGTTTGGGCTTAGCGGCAGTTGCGGCGGTTGGTGCCGGAATAGCCGCCCTTTGGTCTCTGGTGGGAATTTACCTTGGACGATGGTTTGAGCAGGAAGAGGCCTAGCCAGTTGATGACTAATTTGCAGCAGTAGGAATACGCGGCATCATTGACTAGCGGGTTATCCGAAAATTTAAAAACATAAAACGGGCAAAAACTATGAAGTATTTTTCAATAATTATGACACTGGCGATGTGTTTAGGCGCTGGGGTTCCAACGTATGCCGATGGCCATGGCAGCCATGAGGGCGCTGCGCCGAAAATGGTGAAATACACCGAGTTCAATAAAATCGGGAATCCCGCTGACGTCATTTATGTCAAAGAGGAGACGCCTCAAGTTCTGAAACCCGGTGAAGTCCGGGTCAGGGTTTTGGCGGCGCCGATTAACCCGTCAAACCTGTTACAGATTGCCGGTCAATACGGTGTAGATGCGGTTTTACCTGCCACCCCAGGTAGTGAAGGTGTTGGCCGTGTTATCGAAGTTACGCCTGAGGCGGGCTATTTAAAGGAGGGGCAGCTGGTGCTTATTGTCGGTGGAGGCACCTGGAGAGATGAGGTCGTGGCGCCTGAGGCAGGGTTTCTACCACTACCCGAACTGGGTGCCCTAAGCCCTGAGGTGATTGAGCAGTTGGGTATGTCGGCGGTGAATCCAATCACGGCACTGTTAATGCTGAGTTCCTTCGTTGATCTGGAGGAGGGTCAGTGGATTGTTCAAAGTGCCGCAAACTCCGCGGTCGGCGGTTATGTGATTCAACTTGCTAAGCAACGCGGTATTAAAACGATCAATGTGGTTCGCCGCGAGGGACTCGCCGATGAGCTGCTCGCTAAAGGTGGCGACGTGGTCCTGATTGATGGCCCCGATCTGGCTGAAAAAATTGCCCGTGCCGCCGGCAAAGAGCCTGTCGCCTTAGCCCTCGATGCGGTGGGGGGAGACACTTACACCAGACTCATGAATAGTTTGGGTTATGGCGGCACTATAGTGGCTTACGGAATGCTCTCGGGAAAGCCTGCGACCCTTAATACGGGCATGACGATTTTTAAAGATATTCGTAACCGGGGTTTTTGGCTGCAAAAATGGTACGAGAACGCAACGTTAGAAGAGAAGCAGGCAGCGTTTGGAAAGATCATTCCGCTTATTGCGACGGGTGTTCTCAAGGCCGATGTCGACTCGCGCTTCACCGTTGATAATATTAAAGCGGCGGTGACACGCGCCGGGGAAGGCGGCAGGAATGGCAAGGTGCTTATAGTACCGAACGTGGAGTAGCGCAGTCCCAATATTAATGGTTGGAGTCGTCTCTAAGATGGCTTCGCCCAGCATTATGAATATGCGACAGCTCAATGAGCGAAACTTTTAGTCAGCGGGTATTTAGGGTATCTTCCTGTGCTCTTTGAGCTCCCGTGAAGGTCCTGTTTAACCTCACGAGACCAGAACTTTATTACGAGGATTTGAATTATGAAATTTGCACGGTTATTCCCTGTTTCACTAGTTGCATCATTAGTACTGCTGCCACTTACTGCATTCTCTGGTCATCATGAAGCTGGAGAGACTGTCGTTCATGGCAACGAGCCTGGAACGGTTTGGGCCTCGGGTGGCCGAGCCATGGTAGCTGAAATTGAGGGCGAGGTTGTCGCCGTTAATATGGACACACGAGAAGTTGTTGTCGTTGGCCCAGCAGGTAATTTCCTGACCTTAGCAGCCCGTGAAGACGGTGTGAATCTAAGCAAGATTGCTGTTGGCGATACGATTGTGGCGGATTACGTGGTGTCTATCGAAGCTGAGGTCCGAGTGCCCACAGCTGAAGAGCAGGCTAACCCCTGGGTTGTCATGGCGGACATGGGCAACACAACTGACGATGCGCCTGTGACGGCAGCGGGTGCTGCACGCATGATTCGCGCGGTCTGTACCATTGAGGCAATGGACAGCAGAGGTAATGTCACTATTAAGGACTCACGTGG
>CALKNZ010000126.1 GCA_938091995.1 uncultured Luminiphilus sp.
ATGGCGGAGCGGACGGGACTCGAACCCGCGACCCCCGGCGTGACAGGCCGGTATTCTAACCAACTGAACTACCGCTCCAGGTAGACGGCACATGCGGTGCCTGTTGTTGCGAACCAAACCTTAAAAAAGAATGGTGGGTGATGACGGGATCGAACCGCCGACCCTCTGCTTGTAAGGCAGATGCTCTCCCAGCTGAGCTAATCACCCCGATCCGCAGCCGCGCATTATAAGTGGGTCCCCTGTGCTGTCAATGTTTAACGTGATTTTTCCAAAAATGGCTTTGATAGGTGTACACTCGCGCGTCCTTCTGCGCGGTCTTTACCACCTGGAAGGTTTAACATCCGCCACCTGCGACCATAGATAATTACGGTGACACCATGGAACTATACAAAGATTTTCGATTTGAAGCGGCACACCGCCTCCCTAATGTTCCCGAGGGACACAAGTGCGCGCGGCTGCATGGGCATTCTTTTTTAGTCCGCCTCACTATTTCAGGTGATGTTGACCCGCAGACCGGATGGCTAATGGATTTCGACGACATCAAGAACGCCTTTGCGCCTCTGCTAGAGCAACTTGATCATTACTACCTCAATGATGTGCCCGGATTGGAAAATCCCACCAGCGAAATATTAGCTAAGTGGATCTGGGACGGGCTGAAACCAACCTTGCCAGAACTGGCATCTGTAGAAATACGCGAAACCTGTACCGTCGGGTGCACCTATCGAGGTGTTTAACGCCGTTAAAAGCCCCCCCAAGGGGTTCCTAGCGACAAGTAGCACCAATGTCTACCATCATTCTCTTAAATTTTTAAAAAAAGTTAAGAAAAAAACTATGCTTAATTTGACTTTTTGGGTTGACGTCAAAAATACTTTATGCACACCCATGATATAACGGCCCATCGCACTAAGGTTAGCGTTCGTAATGGTAGTTATGCTGAAGATGTTGACTATAACTATATGATTTATATGCATTATTAGGCATTGGTTACTTTTTAACCAATTTAAGGATTGCGTGGCGCTCGTTGCGTTTTTTGCAAAGTTAAACAAATTATCCACCAAATTATCCACAGCTTCTGTGGATCGACTGCCCCTGTGGATGACTTTTGAACGGCTGTCACTCGTTGATTGGGGCGCTAAAGAAACTTAAGACCTCTTCATTAAATAATTTTGGCGCTTCTGCGTGCAGCCAATGGCCTGCTCCGGCCAGTGTTACCAGCCGAAAGTGCGGAAATAACTGCTCAATAATTGGAATATCGTCGTCCCCCACGTAAGACGACTGCGCGCCGCGAATAAACAACGCCGGCTGTTCAAACGGGCTTTCAGAATCTAGGCCTTTGAGCAGTTTGGGATAAGCCTCAGCGAGGGCTCGATAATTCAAACGCCAAACAAAGGTCGAGGCGCCCGCTTCCTTGACCAAACTCAACAGCAAGAACTGTCTAACACTGGGCTCTTCAATAAATTCTTCCAACAAGAGACCCGCGGCCTTTCGAGTCGGGCAATTCCCACCCGCGACCGCCTGCAAGCCTTCAAAAACTGCTTGATGGCTGGGTGCATAGGTCACTGGCGCAATATCCGCCACAATTAAGCGCTGAACCCGAGTTGGCCGTTTTAACGCCAACGCCATCGCCACCTTCCCGCCTAGGGAATGCCCCAAAAAAAACGCACTTTTAATCCCCCGGGCGTCCATCCATGCGTCGACGGCTTCCGCATAGCCATCAATTGAAGGTACTGCACTCCAGGGAGATTTACCGTGGTCGGGCAAGTCAAGGCTGTGCACCCGAAAACCGCCCTCAAGAGCCCTGGCAATGCTTTGCAAGTTGCTGCCCTGACCAAAGAGACCGTGCAATAACACAACATCGTAGCCCTCCCCCTGAACTTTCTCATAAAGCCCCTTTCCCATGCAGTTGCCTCCTCTGCTAGCATGTAGACAAAATTCGTTAGGAACTACTGTCATGCCCCAACGCCAATCCCTCCGCTCACACCTCACTGCCAAATTCGTTCTTATGGCTTGTCTGCTGGCTACAGCCTCTGGCTGTGGCACGACCGGAACGGGCTCGGGTTATAACGCCACGACCAACCCCAACCAGCTCAATGAAGCGATCGTCGCTGCCAAGCCTATAAAAAACGTGGTAATCGCTCACGTCAACATAGGGTCGCCATCAAGAAACTACATCAAGCGCTCGGAGGCCATGGTCGATAATCGGATCGCTGACTATCTGCGAGACAACGGCTACAACATTTTACCCCAGCGCGAGTTTTCCCAGCGCTGGAATAACGCCACCCTTATTTACGGTGACCCAGTCGATCCCACAACAGGTAGACTCAACACTAAAACCTTTATCCGAATTACTCAGTCAATACGCGATGATATGCGCGACAAAACCGACGTCGACGGTTTTATCTTCACTGACCTAATTGAGCACGATGCAATTGTTTCGGGCGGCATGAACCATATTGCACGGTTCAATGGGGTATCACGTAAGCCCTCACTTAAGGGGCCAGGAGATGGGGTATCTGCTGACTTTGACTGGTCGCGTCCGGTATCTGCCGTTTCATTGCAGATCAGTGTCTACAACATTGATCTCGACCAGGCGTTCGCAGGATTAGGCGGCATTGATTTAACCGATGCCATCGATACCCGCTCTGGCAACGGCTGGGTCCGTCGTAAAGATTTATTGGAAAACGAAAATTACATTGACCAGGGTATTCAGTTGGCACTGCATCCGTTGATCGTCATGGATAACTGGCCCGGTGAAAACCCTAATAAGTAAGGCTAACTCAGGGTCTCTAGCCCTCGCTCAATGCACCACATAGCGCTTAACACCCCCAAGACTAAAATCGGTAGCTGCAGCAATACTAAAGGGGGGTGCGGTAGCAGCCGCCGGAATAACATGCCGAAACCAAGCAACACAGCAATAAATGCCAACTGGCCAAACTCGATACCCACATTGAAGAACAGCAGCGCCAAGGGCAGATTTGCCTGAGGCAAGCCTGTGTCTGCCAACGCCCCCGCAAAACCCATCCCGTGGAGCAAGCCAAAAAGCCCGGCCAGCCACCACGGTTGGCGCCACAACCACGATTGACCGCCTTCACGAGTGAGCTCCAACGCTAAAACAAAAATCGACAAAGCAATCAAAAACTCAATAAAAGCAACGGGGTAATCAAAGACCCCCAAAGTCACCATGGCAAGCGTAATGCTGTGACCGACTGTAAAGGCCGTAATAGTCCAAATAAGTCGGCGACCACCACCTACGAGTAACAGTAGGCCCAACACAAAAAGTAGGTGATCTATACCCGCCCATATATGTTCCGCTCCAAGCACGGTGTACCGGCCCACCACCTGCCAACGATCGGGTTCTGCAGGCACCAAAAAGGTTGACGTATCACCGGTTAACACCGCCTGATGGTCGATGTTATCGGCCAGTGACAGATTCAACATGACAGAACTTTGATTAGGACCCAAGCCACTAACACCAATAGACTGGCCAATGAGCCCGCCCACACATTGGTAGGTACTTTGGCGCAGCTTACCGGTACCTTCACGAATCCAGGGGGATTCCTCAGAAAGCTGGCAGCCCCCCGGTAGCACCGGCATCATAGGAATATCGCTAATTTGTTGTATCGGTGTCTTCCATGTCACCGCATAGGTATCGCTGCCGGATTCTGTGATTTGCAAAAGCGACGGCGCGAAACGGTGGGCGTCTGCAGAAACCGATAGCAGCATGAGACACCAAGGTATCAGGAGCTTGATCATCGCTTCACCTCATACCCGGCCATCATCTCTGTCACCGCAGTATCTACGGCCTGTTTCTCTGCCTCGGTCTTAAGGTCCCAACGCAGCTTATCAGCGACCTCATCGAGACGCTGATCACGCTCGGGGGTTAAAGACTCGAGATAAACAAGATGCTGACCATAAACCGAAGCAATGGGTCCTACCCAACTATTCAGTGCTTGATCAGGCCGGGTGTCTTGCAGGCCCGCCACAAACTCTCTCCCCAGCCGGGAGTTGACCTCTGACCAGCTCAAATTGGTAAAGTGAAATCCCGACAAGAACGCTTTGCCTAAACTAATGGCCTCTGCGGGAGGCAACGCCTCCGCCTTGATCTGGTTAAGCACACTCCCAGCAGTCTCCTGAGAGACCTCGCCTAAAAATACATGACTAAAGCTCAGCCTTTCGGGTTCTTTAAAATCTCCCGACCTAGCCTTGAAGGCTGCCTCCAATGCTGCCCCAGAGGGCTCCGTAAGTCCCGCTGCCGCAATTAACAGCTGCGTCATAACCTGTAACAACCGACGTCGTATCACCTCATCGGTAAGGTGCATATTGAGCGCTCGCCCTTGCGCTACTAGCGTCGCATTATCTAACTGACTCTCTGGGCTGAGAAACCGCATATTCCGAACGATGCGCTGATCAATAACGGGGTCTAGCAGATGTAGGCGCCGGCGCAGCGCCTCTCTGAATAGCAGCTCATCACGCAGCTCAAGATCGATAAAACGTTCCCTGTCAGCTTCAGTAGGAATACCCCCTATCATCTTGGCGTAACTATCTGACATGACTGCTAACCGCGAAGGATTAGGTGGGCCTAAGATGGGCTTGGGCGCTGGATATAGTGCGGCAAAGAAGGCATATAGCGCAGCACCCAAAATTAAAAAATGCAGCCAAACTGGCCCGGGGAAAATCCGTTTGGTCAAAAATGGGGTCATAAAAACTTTTCAGTCCAAAAACTTTGGTGGTCGCTTCTCTAGCTTGGCGGTCATGGCTTCCTGCACATCAATTTTACTCATCATACCGGCATTCCAAAGCGCTACATATTCAAGCCCGTCTTCTACTGTATGGTCCCGAGCATAATTGAGCACCCGCTTGGTACCGCGAACAGCCAGCGGGGTCTTTTCAGCCAGTTCACGAGCAATGGCGCGCACTCCCGCCATTAATGCCTCTCTATCTGGGTATACCCGCGTCACAAAACCACTGATTTTGGCTTCCTCTGCGTCCATTTTTCGCCCAGTGAGCGCCAATTCTCGAACCAGCCCGTCGGGCATGAGCCCAGGCAAGTTTTGCAGGGTGCCGACATCGGCGACAATACCAATATCAATTTCTTTCACGCAGAAGGTCGTTTCAGCCATGCAATATCGCATATCGGCATAACAAATCATGTCGATAGCAGCGCCAACGCAGGCGCCATGAGTCGCCGCGAGAACCGGTTTTCGGCAGTTACGCAATGACTGTAAGTTGCGCTGGAGGCCCTGTAAGTGGTCAACAAACTGCTCATTGGCTCTCGAGGGGTCTTCATGCTCGTAGGTAATGTCGGCGAACATAGACAGATCGATCCCCGCGCAAAAGTGCTTGCCTTCGCCGCTAAGAATAATTGCCCTCACCTCTGCAGCGCCATCAGCCCAATCAAAGGTTGCTTGCAGCTCGCGCCACATGGGCATATTCACCGCATTGGCACTCTCGGGTCGGTTCAATCGGACATCGAGAATATGATCTTCAAGGTGCAAAGCTAAAGTTTCTGTAGGGGGAAAATCTGACACGTTTTGGCTCCAGTAAGTTTACGGTTTACAGCTCGATAAGCCGGCGCAAAGGTTACCCAGCAAAATCAGCCAATGGCAAGCCTAAAGTTTTAACATAAATAATGTCAATATAAAGTCAGGTAGTCGTCAAGCTCCGGTTGGAGCAGTGGCTTTGACTCACCCTTACGAGTGCCTAAATACAAAAATCCAATAACCTCATCGCCCGGGCTGCCACCCAGTCCGTCAAGAACAATGGCGTCCTGAGCGTACCAGCCAGTGCGCCACATGGCGCCAAAGCCCTGTGACTCGGCGGCCAATGACATTCCATGGAGGGCACAGGCGACCGCGGCCACCTGCTCAACTCGAGGAACCTTGGGATGCGCCACGGGCTTCAGTAATCCCGCAATGATCAAAGGCGCGCGCAGCGGCGCAGCCCTTGCCTTCGATAACTCGGCCTCAGTAGCCCCTGGACGACTTAGTTGGAGAGCTTTGGCAAACAAGGCGCCGAGAGCGTCCCGACGATCACCCTGTATTGCCACAAAATGCCAGGGACGGAGACGCCCATGATCGGGCGCCCGTAAACCGGCTCCCACAATAGCTTGCAGCTGGTCCCCATCAGGACCCGGGTCAGTAAGCTTGCCGTGAGAATTACGTTGTTGCAGCGCGTTGAGAACTGACATGCCTAGACAGCCTTAAGTCAAAGGCTACTAGGATAACAGTGTCTGCCCTCACACCCCTAGCTTATAAACACCAGTTATCCGGCGCGGAAGCGCGAACATCGACCTGACGCTCTCCCAAGGTAACTTGATCCGCCTCAACCTGTACTGCACTCGGATCCAATACGCCTTCATTAAACTGATACTGAGGCGCCCAATTACCCTGCAATCTTGAAGACTCAATGCTGTCGCGCTGTTTTTGCACACGCTCATGGGCGGCACGCCAGCCAGAAAGCTTACGCTGACCATGATGCCTCGACAGCAATTCCTGGGTAACCTTCGGCCCTAATACTGCTGCCGTCGCATTATTGCCGCCAAACCCCTTACTGTTGATGAGCGCGTAATCTGGTGCGTCTATCGAATGGGTTTGCAACGGAAATTCAAGCCGGTCCGTGGCGACGTCGGCAGCAACCCCGTCAAGGGTTGTGATACCTGGCATCAACCCGGTTTCCCAGACCCCCAACATAGCTGAAAGTTGATCGCCGGCAGCCGCACCCAAAGAATGGCCAATAAAGCTTTTGATTGCTCCGACAGTCCACCTCTGGACACCCATGGCGGTGGCGACCTGACTCATAATTTGCGACTCGGTGACACGATTCTGGGGCGTACTTGTGCCGTGAGCCTGCACCACCCCGCCAGAGGCAAAACGGTGATCACCCAGTAATTTTTTAAGCAGTGCTGCCGACTTCGCAAAGGTGACGTAGTTGCCAACGCCCGGACTGCTGATTGATTTCTTGGGGCCATCGGCACTGACAAAGACATCGGGAATCGCAGCTAAAGCTGGCGCCCCCAGCTCTAATACAAGCGCGTCATCAAACAGCACCATAATCTGTGCAGACTCTGACATGGTAAAGCCACAGTTTTCGCCGAAGGGACGACAGGCTCGCCGCGCGTCGGGTCGTATGTTATCGGGAAGCCCATCAAGGGCACGCAGTGCTTTATCAGACGCAAGGGCGCCCATAGCCGCATACCCCTCCATGACCTCAGCAACCACCGGCGCCTCAGCGGCACCAATTATGGCAACGCGTGCACGACCACTGCGAATATCTTGAACGGCCAGTCGAAGATTGTAGAGAAACGTAGCGCAAGCGCCCAAAGCCGGACCCGTACTACCCAATGACCCCAACACATAAGCATTAATAAAATCGCCGGGCATCTCAGCAAAACCCAGCGGACACTGCTTCGATGTCACACGCTTCCCCAGGGCTCTGCCCCTAAGCATACCTCCGGTGCCACCTTCATCAAGCTGGCCCATCGAGCTACTGACATAAACACTTACCGCGTCTGGAGATACACGCGCTTCTACTTCAGTCCAATCGATACCCAAATCGGCAAGAGCATCCGAAGCGGCAAACACCGTCATCTGTAAGCCACGTGGATGGTTGCGCGAAGCATAAAGTGTTCCCGGGTCAAATCCTGTGGGCAGCAACCCTGCGGCACTGACCTCAAAGTCTCGTGTGCCAGGCACCAATAGCTCTGTGCCGGCGGCTAATGCTATTGAAGTTCGCTTACCCTCCCCCGAATTGGGCGCCCAATCTTCGGGTAAATTCTCGGTGACTTGCGTCGGCGCCATGTCGGCAGCGAGATTATTTTGTGTCGTGATACGACGGGCCCAAGGCACCGCTCTGGGGTCAAAATGACTGTTCTCAATGGTTCGAATGAGAGTCCCTGCATCTTGGGCACTGGCATCGGTGGTTCCCATGATCGCCGCCAGTGCCCCCCGGGTCTGTTCTTGCTCGTTAGCATTGAGCTTATCGATCACCATGCGCTTAAACGCCTGCCGATTCGAAGTTTTACCCGCACTGTTAATACCACCCGCGGCCACCAAGACTGGAAGATGAAGCATGTCGCAAAAGACTCCTGACAACTCAATTTTGTGATGGACCCCGCGAGTGAAGTGCCTCTACGCCCACTGTCCACTAAAATTTTGGCGCTAGTTTATGCGTAATAATTCTGGATAATTGACCAATAAAGCCATAAATTTGACTTATAAAGACTTATTTGCGGACTAGAGTGACGCCATCATGAGCCCCAATCGAGCCATCACACTCCTGGCACTGGCCCATCCACGCATGCTAGCCACATCGGTAACGCTGCCTTTAGAAATTATTCGGGCGGCGGCGCATGCAAGCCCATTGCCAACACGACCCGAGGTCAGCATCCATCTCGTTGGCAAACACACTGAGACCCTCACCCTTGCCAAGGGCTTGTCAATGCCGGTCACTAGGGATGACAGCAATACCATCCCCGATATTCTCCTCATTCCCGCAATCTGGCGTCATCCCCGATGGGTACTGCACCACCATCCCTGGCAGCTTGAGGTGATCAGACGCTGCGTCGAGGGGGGAAGCTGGGTTTGTAGCGTTGGCGCGGGTAGTTTTTTACTGGCTGAGGCCGGAGTACTTCGTGAAGGCGTTGCCACAACGCATTGGCATTGGTTTGACGCCTTCGAGGCGGCTTATCCCAAGGTTACGCTGCGTCGCGATCAGCTCATTACGCAACAGGGGCGCATTTTTTGTGTCGGATCGGTTAACTCAATCGCCGATCTTATGGTCTATTTAGCGGGTCAGCTTTTCTCAAGAGCGACCGCAACGACCATCGAAAATCAGTTTTCACCGGAAATTCGCCGCCGATTTTCTCCACACGAACTGGGATCCGCAAGTGAATCCCATCAGGACGAAAAAATTTTAGATGTACAGTGGTTGATTCGTAGTGAACTTAAAGAAGGCCTCAATTTAGCGAGGCTCGCCAACACCTGTGACATGACAGTGCGGACGCTAAACCGACGCTTTCGTGCGGCAACGGGTATAACACCTGTTCACTACCAACACAGTATTCGCACAGAAGAGGCCAAAGCACTGCTACTGAATACCAACCTACCCATAGCGGAAGTTGGTTGGCAGGTGGGGTTTCGCGATGCTTCAGTTTTTTCACGACGATTTCGCGCACTCGCGGGTGTTACGCCGCGGCAATATAGAATTGCCGTCAGGGGGAAGGTATTCGAACTTGATCCCGGGTCGCACTAGTCTTTTAGCGTCGGCTTTTATACGCCGTATGAGCCAGAATTATCCATCTTTTCATGGACAGTATTCTCTCAGCCGATGACGTGGCGCCCTGGGTGTGGCTAAATGCGACACCAAATTCAATACAGGTGAGCAATCGCTGTGGCAGATGCAATTTATATGGTGAACGGTGCCCGAACCCCTATGGGTGGCTTACTGGGTGATTTGGCCGATTTAACGGCAGTGGATCTCGGCGCCGCGGCGGTCAAAGCCACCCTCGATAAAGCAGGCGTCGAGGGTAGCGCAATTGATGAGGTCTTTATGGGTTGCGTGCTCCCTGCCGGACTGAAACAGTGCCCAGCTAGGCAAGCCATGATCGGCGCAGGCATTCCCAGCAGCACAGGTGCAGTTACAGTCAACAAAGCTTGTGGCAGTGGCATGCAAGCCACGATCTACGCCATTGATAGCATTGCCGCAGGCACTAACCAAATGGTAATTAGCGGCGGCTTGGAAAGTATGAGTAATGCGCCCCAGCTTCTCATGACGGGCAGAAAAGGCATTCGCCTAGGCCATGGGCAAACCTTTGATCACATGTTTCTTGATGGCCTGGAAGACGCCTATACAGGAGGCGCCATGGGTAGCTTTGCTCAAGCGACTGCAGACAGCCATGGGCTGACACGAGAAGCCATGGATCAATACGCCATATCGAGTTTGGAACGGGCTAAAACTGCGACAGAGAGTGGCGTCTTGCAAGCTGAAATCACACCGGTAACCATAAAAACTCGCCGAGGCGAACATACCGTTGAACACGATGAGCAACCTTTGAAAGGACGGCCCGACAAAATCCCCGGGCTGCGCCCGGCCTTCACCAAAGACGGCACCATAACCGCGGCGAATTCCAGTTCTATTTCTGACGGTGCAAGTGCCCTGTTGGTGGCATCAGCGTCAGCTGTTGCAGCTCACAATCTTCAGCCTATGGCTAAAATTATCGCCCATGCACGCTTCAGTCGTGCCCCAGAAGAATTCACATTGGCTCCCGTAGGCGCAATAGAAAAGCTCCTTGAGCGCACCGGTTGGCATGCGTCTGACGTTGATCTTTGGGAAATTAACGAGGCCTTTGCCATGGTGACGATGTTGGCTATGAACGCCTTCGATTTAGATCATGACCGAGTCAATGTTCACGGAGGCGCCTGTGCTCAGGGGCACCCAATTGGCTCTACAGGTTCACGCATTTTGGTCACCCTAGCCCATGCGCTTCAGCACCACGGCAAGCAACGTGGTATTGCCGCATTGTGTATCGGCGGTGGTGAAGCTACTGCCGTCGCTATTGAGCGGGTGGTCTAACGCATATGCCACTTGCATCGATTCCGGAAATTATCGACGACATTCGAGCCGGGCGAATGGTGGTTCTCATGGATGACGAAGACCGTGAAAATGAGGGCGATTTAATCATAGCCGCGGAAAAGGTCACGCCTGAAATTATTAACTTCATGGCGACCGAAGCCTGTGGGCTTATTTGCATGCCCATTACACCAGAGAAAGCCCGTCGACTGCGCATACCACTGATGGTCCGTGATAATCGCTCGCAGCACGAAACTAACTTCACCGTCTCCATTGATGCCAGTGAACAAATTGGTCCAGGCGTGAGCGCTCAACAGCGCTCACACACCATTTTGCAAGCCGTTGCCAGCGATGCTGAACCCTCAGATATTAGACAACCCGGCCACATTTTTCCGCTGGTTTCGAAACCCGGTGGGGTGTTGCGAAGAGCCGGTCATACCGAAGCGGGTGTCGACCTAGCCCGCATGGCAGGCTGCGAACCTGCTGCCGTAATCGTTGAGATCATGAATGCCGATGGCACTATGGCTCGCCGGCCACAGCTAGAGATCTTCGCCGAACAACATGACCTCAAAATGGGAACCATTGCCGACCTTATCGAATACCGATCAATACATGAACATTCCGTAGAAGTGGGCGAGAGCCATGAAATCGATACTGAGTGGGGTAAATTTGTACTCCATACCTTCCGAGACCTTATAGATGACACCCCTCATTTCGCTTTACAGCGCGGCACAATAAACGCTGAGCAACCGGTACCTGTGCGCGTGCAGTCTGTCGACTTACTTCGAGATATTTTGGGCACCCAGCTGGGTGAAGGACGCACCGGCTGGTCTTATCGTTCAGCCATGCAGTTTATTGCCGAGTCTAATGAAGGCGTTGTGGTGCTCGTTGGGCAGCCATCGTCTTCAGATCAGATACTCACTGATGTACATCAATTTCTCAGTAGCGGCGCTCCCCCGCCTCAGCCTCAAAACTATAGGTTGATTGGTACCGGCGCACAGATTCTTCGGCATCTTGGCGTCAGTCGCATGGCACTGCTATCGGCACCCTTACGATTCAATGCGCTCTCCGGCTTTAACTTGGAAGTCACTGAGTTCGTGAGCCCAGCCTAACCCGCGCCATACACTCAGCTTGAGAAGCTTACGAGCTCATCCAGATGAGCTCGATCCGTCATCGCTTGGTTCGCCGCGGCGGTAGTATCGGGGTAGCCAAAGGACAAACCAAATAGCAACATCTGGTCGTCGGGTATATTCAGCGCCGGCTTGATCACGTGCGTCATAAAGCCCAAGGCCGTTTGAGGGCAGGAACCCAAGCCGTGAGCCGACAGACCTAGCATAACCGTCTGCGTGAACATGCCTAGATCGCAGGCCTCTCTCAAGCCAAACGCTTTAGGCATGGTAAAAAACGCAACCCCAGGCGCATCGAAGAATCGAAAGTTGTTGAGAAACCATGCCTGACGTTCCGTTTTCTGCTCTCTTGGAATGCCAAGAGCGTCATAAAGGGCTTTGGCTGAAGCATACTGTCGATCACGAAAAACACCTTCATACTTTCCGTCGTATGGATGATCTACAGCAATATCTCCCTTAGCAAAACGCTGAGGCAACTCCTCCCGCAAAGCCTCTAGCACCGATCCCGTTGCTACATGTACAAACCACGGTTGCGTATTGCAGTTGCTAGGCGCCTGCATCGCAGCATTAAATATGGTTTTGAGTAGCGCCTTAGGCACAGGCTGATCGGTGAAGGCGCGAATCGATCGGCGCGCCTTGGCGATCTCAATAAACTGCTCTCCAAGATTTAGGGATGTCATCATTTTTAGCTCCAAAAAGAAATTGACTATTAATTCTTATAATTTTCAAGCCAAAGAAAGTAAGACCTGCGCTAAACGATCATCGTCGTAATACGGCGCACTTTGAGGGGTTACCAAGGGCAGCTCCAGTAGCTCAACGCCCAAGGATGTCAGAAGATCCGGATTGATCTCATAGGGGTAGCGGGAACGATCGGTATCGATGACTACATAATTTAAGAAGTTCGAGACCGGCCTACTTTCATTGCTGGGCCGAAGCTGTTTCAGTAAGGCTTGAATCGTAGCCGAAAAATCCATACCCAACTGTTCCGGGTCACTACCAAGATTAGGAATAAATACTTTGGGACAAGCGGCTCTGGCGACGGCATCGGCTACCCCCGTTGGCAATAAGTTGGCAATGAGACTGGAATAAAAACTACCCGGTGCAAAACAAATAATATCGGCCCCTGCGATCAATTGGCTGTTTTCTCGATTGAGCGATGCCGTGACAGGGTCGTGCTCATCGACGCTTCGACTCAGAAAAATTGAACTGACCGGTGAAGCTATATCGGGATACTCCTTCCCCGTTAATAAGTGCTGGCCGATAAATGTTTGCCCATTGTCTAGATGAACACCTAAATGTAACGGGACATCAACAATAGCCCGGACAGTGCCACGAATATTGACCAGTTCCGAAAATCGCTGGAGGCTAGCGCTCAGATTATTAGCGCTAGCGAGATAGCCACCCGCGAGCACTAAATTGCCCACCGAGGCCCTGGAAAGATTAAAGTTATCAGGCAGCTGTTTAGCCAGGGAGAGGAGTTGCTCGGTGATCTCTTGTTGCACCTCAGACGGTATAGCACGACTCAGTTCATGCTGGCCTGAAATAATGTCGTTAAGCTCTCGGAACAAACTCTCGTTTGCGCTAGCGCTTGAAAGCCGGTGCTGCAAAAGCTGGCAAACCTCGCGTTGACTCGGAGCTGATTGATTAGCTAAGGCCAATAAGCGCTGGCGTAAGTCGCCAACTCCCGGCATATCGAACGCCTGGCGCAAAGCCGCAGAGCTACCACCACTATCAAAGGGCGTGACTAAATGAATACTGTTGTGGGTGTAAGCCGTAATTTTTTGGCTTAACCCATTAAAGGCTGAACCACCACTGAAAAAGAGTGCTCGTGGGCCATGCTCTGGCGTCGCGAGATCATGATTAATCTTCACGGGATCGGGAATCACACTAGAGGCTTTGAAGGGCTCTGTCGGGCGGGTTTGCAACATGCGAAGAATTTTCACGGTTGCAGGAGCAACAGGCAAGGCCAAAGAGCCTTATTTTGTGACAATTATTTGCCGCATAAAAGCATTGAAGTTCCACGCCTTCCGCTCTTGTTTGGCTTAGGGATAATCTTGGACTACAGGGTGATATTCGTCACATTTTTGGGTATAGTTTTTTGTCAGGTGTTTTCTCGGCACTCATCGCAACACAAAGACGCGTAGCAAGTAACCTACACAGCACAGGCAAGCGCAATGACCCAGACCAGCGAAAAACTCGAAGAATCTTGCAAGCGCGGATTCAAAGCAGAAGTCCCGTTCGGGTACGAGACCTTGCTGACCGATGGTCAACGCCATCGCCTAGACGAATGCCGCCAGCAAGGCTGGGAGCTCCAGTTTATACGAAGAAATATGACGAACTGCCCCACCGTGGTCGTGCAAGATACAGGGGAACGTCAAAGCTGGCGCATTTGTGATGATGGAACCCTAGAGGCCTTTGCGGGAAATCGAGGCTAGGGCGACGCCACCCGCCCATTGCGACAGCCACTCACATCAATTCAACAGCCTGTCCTAGCTTGACCCTGCCTGTTTTTATAACCCGAGCATAGACACCCAAATTACCCTCAGCTTCCTTAACCAGATGCCGCATAATCTTAGTGTCCCGCGGTAGGTCACCGGTTGCATGGGTTGTCATGGAGCAACGAGGGCAGGTACCAACAATCTCTAGTACAGCCTCACCAATGTGCAGCTGTTTGCCAACCCATGCCTGTTCGGGAAATGGCGAGGTGGCCTCAGCCGCATCGATCAGCAGGTTAGGTCTGAATCGTCGAGGATCAAATTTTGCCTCAGGATGGCGCTTTGCCAATGTCGCCATCGATTGATCAGTCATTATTAAAATCGGAAACGCATCAAAATAAGTACCTGGAGGTGATTCAAACTCGAGCACCTCTGCGAATAGAGTCAAATCAGGAATAGGTTCTCCAGGGAGTCGCCCAAAGACGGTCATTAGTTCCTGTTCAAAGTCCTCATGATCTGGAGCGCCTCGACGGTAATGATCTAAATTTTCCGCAGGTAGTAAAGGCCAAAGCGTGACAGGGTGATCCAATTTCTCAGATAGCCAGCTATGCACTTCGTTATTGCTAGCTACACAGGTACTGCCGTCCGGAGCTGTAATGACCGGCACAGGCCCCGCTCCAGTAGCGGCACTGAACATCATCAAATGAGGTAACTTTTTGCCGCCTCGAATACCTCCTCGCTTTTCATCACGAGTCGCCCATGTGCGGTCGCCGTCGATTCCTTTGGAACCTAAGACAGCTTCAGATAACGACTCACCCAGCATTGACTTGACGGGGTACCGAAACAGCTCACGAAGTTGCGCTAAAGGCATGACACTAAATTCCAAATCGTCGTGTCCCAACATAACCAAGTGTGACCCGCGAGTGTAGCCCTATTTTGAAAAATCCTAAGCTACAGTTATATCTAGGCTGATTCACATCGATTGATCAACAACAAGCGCTCTATAACTCATGTCAATCGACTGTCCACTCAGCCTGCAGGTATGCCAAAGTCGAAGCTCTGGCAGGCCTTGTTCTCATCTCTCCAACATCATTGTATGGACAGAACCCCAGCGCACTACGAGATGTACAGGCTCGCTATCAAGCGCAATCAACAAGCACAACCAAGCGAGCGCGACGAAAATTTTCATTGCCGAATACCGACTTGCTCTAGCAACGATCTGTGGCCATCATTACCCTGGAAATTTACAGGTCTACAAGCACATCAGGAGAGCGCCGTTATGCCCCTTTGTACCCTAGAACCCTCGGTCGACGCGGCAACAGCCACCCAAGTGCTGCGTCGCGATGGCGCTGTGGTAATTAAGAACCTTGCTAAGCCTGAGCTCGTTAATGCCGTCAGCACAGAGTTACGAGTGCAATTTGATGCGGATCGAACTACCAAGCACTCGGACTTTGATGGCGACTTGACGCTGCGTTGCTCTGCCTCGTTGCTGCGTGCTGCGCCCAGTGCAGCGGCACTGATGGATCATGACATGCTGGTCGAAATCGCTGATGCAATACTGCTACCCCACTGCGCCACGTATCAGCTGGGCAGTATGACCGGCATCGAAATCCACCCGGGAGAGCGAGCACAACCTTTGCATCGAGATGATTCTCTGTATCCCATCGAAATTTCAGGGTTAGAGCTTCAAATTGGCGTTATGTGGGCGCTGGATGATTTCACTGAAGAAAATGGCGGTACCCGTGTTGTGCTCAATAGCCATCGATTCATGCGTTCATGGCACCTGCCTAACCTTTCAGAATGGGAGTCTACTGTGATGCCCGCGGGATCTGCGCTTTTTTATTTGGGCTCGACCTGGCACGGTGGCGGCGCCAACAACAGCGAATCGCCTCGTGCGGGTCTAATCAATACCTATTCACTGGGCTGGTTGAGACAAGAATCAAACCACTATCTCGAATTACCTCCTAACACCGCGATGCAGTTCACTCCTCGGCAGCGCGCGCTGCTTGGCTACACGGCCCATGGTTGCGGTGACGATAGCATTGGCAAATATGATGGCAATGACTGCCCTGCCTGGTTAGATATGCCACCGGAACCTGCTTGGCGCGACGAGCGTGGCCAAGTCGGAACCTCAGAAGATGCCAAAGCTCAGGCCAGCAATTAGTTGTTGCTCTGCCTGCGCGTAAGATAGCGGTATACAGGCCACGCCACCATGATCATTGCCAGAGCATAGAGTGCTGTTTGTCGCTCAGCATAGGCCTGAAAAGCGGTAATCACCGACCACCCTAGCAAGCAAAAGTATGTGCTGTATGGGTGGGCCCAAGCCACGTAGGGGCGCTCCACCTCGGGCTCTGTTTTTTTCAAAATCAAAACTCCAATAATCAATGCCAAATACAGCGGCACGTAGAAGAAAATTGATAGCAGTAACAGAAAATCAAAGCCGCCGATCATAATAAGAATTACAACTGCCAGCCAGGTGATCACTACGGCAAAGACCGGATTGCCTCCACGCCCCCGCTTACCAACCTGTTTTAAGGCCAAACCATCAACAGCCAGTGCCTGCAAAATTCTTGAACCACTCATGTATTCTAAATTTTGATGGCTTAAAAGAATAAGAATAGCGGCAATCACAATAAGGTCACCGGCCAACGGAAAATCGACAAATTCCAGCGCTGTTGCCAAAGCCAACTCGCTGCCCGCTAAAGGCGCCAGCCCGGTGCTGTGCACCAAAGCAAAATTAATTAGCATGTAGAGGCCAATCACTAAAACCAGTCCCTTCATACTAGCTCGAGCAGCCGCACCGGCTCCTCCTTGTATTTCACCATTGAAGTACGAGGCATAAATCCAGCCGTCATAAGTAAAAATAATGGCGGCTATAACAATGCTCCACTCACCAAGTGCGGTGTCTGATGGTTGCCACTGCACAGCCTCAACGCTGATTCCAGGTGCCAAAAGTAATGCCAGCGAAAGCACAACGATCATGAGACCAATTGCCGAAGTCGCCACTTCTTGAATAATGGCGCCAAAGGAAACTCCTCTGAGCTGAATAGCCGCGAAGAACGTGGTCACTGCAATGGCAAGAGGCACACGCCACTCAGCGACTTGAGGCATTAAAATAGCGATAAAAGTGACAATCACTACGGCTTTTAGTGCGAGGTCTGCCGCAAAACTCAGCCAATCGATCCAGCCCAAGACAAAGCCGGCGAAGGGGCCGTAGGCGCGACGTACCAACGCATAGGTACCGCCGGACCGGGGCGTCATACCCAATAATTCAGCGACAACAGCCGTCGTAAGCAATACAAAGAGGCCGGAGAAAAACCAGAGTCCCAAGTACAACGTTGGCTCTGGCACCGCTTGGGCAATTTCCCCCGGGCCGCGCAAAATACCTAAGCCAATGACACCGCCAACCGTCACCGCCAAAACAAATCTAGAGGGTAGGCTTCTTACCACGGCGCTGTCGCTCATAAACTACCCAACATCTATCGGTCACTCTTGTTAGCGGCACACCCACCATAGAGTAAAAACACCCGCTAAGTCGCTGTCTTTATTTAAGCATCGGGTTCATCCGCACTTCGAATTCTGGCTTGCCGCTCCTCTTCTTCTTCAAAAGCGGCTTTGATCTCCAGCAACACGCCATCGACATCGGCTTCCGTTTGATCATCTTCAAAATAGCCCGTCAATTGACTCTCTGGATGCAGTTCACCTTCTTCATATAATGCCCACATTTCTTTGGCGTATTGCGTGTCAAGCAGCTCCGGCGCCGACAGGCCATAGTAGGCGGTCATATTATTGACGTCGCGCTCTAGCATAGATTTCGCATGGTTATTAGCAGCAGCATCAACCGCCTGTGGAAGGTCGATGATGACCGGACCATAATCGTCTACCAACACATTGAATTCAGAGAGGTCGCCATGCACCAAGCCCGCACACAACATTTTCACCACGTAGCTCATCATGACTTCATGATCTTCAAGTGCCTGCTCTCGAGTAAGCAGCACATCGTTCAGACGCGGCGCAACCTCGCCATCGTCAGTGGTCACCAGCTCCATTAGCAAAACGCCATCAAAACAGCCGAAAGGCGTAGGCACACGCACTCCTGCGCGGTCTAATTTATACAGCGCATCGACCTCGGCATTATGCCAAGCCTCTTCTTGCTGCTTGCGCCCATACTTCGAGCGCTTTTCCATGGCCCGCTGACGCCGACTATTGCGACCCTTGCGACCTTCCTGATACTCAACAGCCTGTTTGAAGCTACGCTTTGCCGCTTCTTTGTAAACCTTCGCACAACGGATTTCACGACCGCAGCGCACAACATAGACCGTTGCTTCCTTACCACTCATGAGCTGGCGTAAAACTTCATCGACAACCCCATCTTCAACCAGGGGAATAATGCGCTTAGGGATTTTCATGGGACGGTTAGACAACACCCGAAATAAATGATCACCACATCGCCGGCACAACCAGCGGGTTATTTTAATTTAGCAACTCTGAAAGGCCGGAGCCCCAAGAGCTTGAACGTATTGACGCTAAAATCAAGATTCAGCGATAAAGCATGACAGTGCGCACACTCAATGCAACTCGGGAACGCTTCGACATAACCCAGTCGCCTCTATCACTCGCACATCCCAGTTTACAGTATAAATTGACCATGGCGCTGATAGGCCATGAGTTAGGCTGGCATGGCGCTACAACGACAACGAGCTTCGCTAGACACCGCTGAACTTGGGTTGACAAATTGCACCACTAACAGCGCTGAACTAGGATAACGCCACGAAGCAAAAACTCGCGCGATCAAAACTGCGGGTCAATATTTAAAGCGCAACAACACCGACAATAATACTGAGGTTATTACGAGGTAATGAGAACGTGAATTCGGTGGTTGAGCAACTCACTCAAGTCTTGGGCTGTGCACAGGTACACAGTGGCGATTTACTCACTGGGCGCGCCACCAGTTTCTGGAACGGCGAACCTACCCAGGCAAGGGCCATAATTTATCCAAGGACTACGGCTGAAGTCAGCCAAACTCTGGCGACCTGTCAGGCCAACAACCAGCCTGTTGTCGTACAGGGCGGATTGACTGGCTGTGTCGCCGGCGCAGTTTCCCAAAAACAGGACATCATCCTTTCCCTAGAGAAAATGACCGCTATAGAATCGATTGATGCTATCGGCAGCACTGCCACACTGCAGTCGGGGGTCATTCTAGAGATTCTACAAAATACTTTGGCTGACCACGGCTTAATGTTCCCGCTAGATTTAGGTGCGAGGGGCAGCTGCACTATTGGCGGCAATATTGCGACCAATGCGGGCGGCATCAATGTATTACGTTACGGCATGATGCGTGACTTGGTGCTTGGAATTGAAGCCGTGCTCGCCGATGGCACGGTCATTTCCTCAATGAATAAAATGATAAAGAATAATGCCGGCTACGATCTAAAGCAGCTGTTTATCGGTTCAGAAGGAACTCTAGGCGTTGTCACTCGCGCCGTGGTTAAGCTCTTTCCCCTACCCAATAGCGTCAACTGCGCTTTGGTGGCGGTAAAAGATTTCAACGACGTGTCCAAGCTGCTGAGCACTGTACGCACCCAGCTAGCAGGAAATTTAAGTGCCTTTGAAGTTATGTGGGGCGATTACTATCGCGCCGTTACCGACGCGGGTGGGCACCGCCCGCCTCTGCCTAGGGAATACCCTTTTTATGTCGTCATAGAAACCGAGGGAAGCGATGTTGAAGGCGACAGCAAACGCTTTAACGCAACCCTAGAGCAGCTTTTTAACGACGATGTCATTATTGATGCGGTAATTCCCAAATCAGAATCAGAGCGCCACTTAGTTTGGCAAATTCGCGAAGACTTCGAAGCCATACTCGAACAGAAACCCTACTACCTCTACGATGTAAGCCTACCGATCAGGGACATGCCCCGTTACGTCACCGAGGTCAACGAGGGCTTAGCGGAAGCTTTTAACAAGGGGCAATGCTACGTATTGGGCCACGTCGCCGACGGCAACCTGCATCTGTTTATCTGCCCCGGGCAAACCGGTGACAGCCATGAGGCTTGCAACGCACTGGTCTATGAGCCTCTGCGAGCATTTCAAGGATCGGTATCAGCTGAACATGGGATTGGTACGGAAAAAATGGCGTGGCTAAACGTGAGCCGAAATGAAGCTGAAATAGCATTAATGCGACAGCTCAAGGGACTCTTGGATCCCACTGGCATCCTGAATCCGAACCGCGTGGTGAAAGGCTGACCTTAGGCAATGGTCTCTCGCTTTTAATGTACAAAAGCTTCTCAAAAAATCAGCGTCACCTTAAATTTAACGAAAGCTCCAAGGCCTTTAGGTCCGTAAGAAGTCTGACGACGGCATTAACTGCATGACCTAATGACTACTGCTTTTGGCGCTAGCAATCTCCTGAAGATCTATATCAAGGACTCAAGCAATCGCGCAGAGACTGATCAAAATACACAAACGACGTATCACCGAGCTACCCCATCGGCAACCGGATCTACGAAACCGCCACGCTTACCAACAGCGCAGTTTTCTGCACAACGGTCTTGATCAGACAAATTGGCAAGACTAATACCGCTGATATCGGCACTAAATTCCTTGCCGATAAATGTTATCGAAAGCATTGCACCTGCGTTGCCAAAAACATTTTCAGCGCCTAAACATGCGTCATTAAAATGCGTCCACCGGTAATGCCATCAAGTTGTCAGCCCCTGATAAAATCGCGGCTTCGCAAGTACGGGTTCGCGGCAAAATACGCTGGTAGTAAAATCGCGCGGTGACTAGCTTTGCTTTGTAAAATTCGCTTTCTGTCGTTTCTGAAGATAGTGCCATGTGTGCGGTAAGAGCAGCCTTTGCCCAAAAATATGCTAGACAGGTGTACCCCGAAAACATCAAATAATCGACTGATGCAGCCCCTGCCTCATCTGCATTTTCCATGGCTTTTGTGCCAATGTGCAGCGTTACCTCGCCCCATTTTTTATTGAGTGACTGTAATGGTTCGATAAACTCCTCTAGTGCAGCGACTCCTGCATGCTCTTTACAAAATTGATGCACTTCTCGGGTAAAGTTTTGCAGCAGTACACCACCAGATCCCAAGACTTTACGTCCAATAAAATCGAGGGCCTGAATTCCCGTGGTGCCCTCGTAAAGCATACCAATACGCGCGTCTCTTACATTTTGCTCCACACCCCACTCTTTGATGTAACCATGACCACCAAAACACTGCAGAGCAAGATTTGCCGATTCAAATCCAGTTTCGGTAAGAAATGCCTTAGCGATAGGTGTCATGAAGGAAAGCATATCTTCCGCTAATTTTACTTCCGACTCATCAGTGGCACGCTCAATGACATCTACCAACTTGCCGGTGTAAACGATCATCATGCGCCCTCCCTCTGAGAGCGCCTTCTGAGTGAGCAACATGCGCCTGACATCAGGATGGACAATGATGGGGTCAGCCGGACCGTCAGGATTTTTCGGACCAGTAACCGAGCGCATCTGCAAGCGGTCTTTGGCATAGGCCAAAGACTTCTGGTAACCCAATTCCATATGGGCAATGCCTTGCAGTGCGGTTCCAATTCTCGCGGTATTCATGAACGTAAACATGGCCTGCAGGCCTTGATTGGGGGCTCCTAACAGATACCCCTGCGCCCCATCAAAATTCATCACGCAAGTCGCGTTTCCGTGGATGCCCATCTTATGCTCTATGGATCCACAGCGAACCGCGTTGCGCTCACCCATAGAGCCATCTTCATTGACATTAAATTTAGGAATAATAAATAGCGAGATACCTTTGACCCCCATCGGGGCGTCGGGGAGTCTTGCCAAGACAATGTGAACAATATTCTCGGTCAGATCGTGTTCGCCTGAAGAAATAAAGATTTTAGTGCCAGTGATGCGGTAACTTCCATCTGCGTTGAGCTCTGCTTTGGTTCGCAAGAGCCCCAAATCGGTACCGCAATGCGCCTCGGTCAAACACATGGTGCCTGTCCAGGTACCCTCGATCAACGGCATGAGAAAGCGCTTTTTTTGGCTGTCGGTGCCATGAAGCTTGATGGTATTTACCGCACCATGGGATAAACCCGGATACATACCCCAAGACCAATTGGCCGTTCCCCGCATCTCACCTAAAATAATAGAGAGTGACTCAGGCAGTCCCTGCCCACCGTAACTGGGGTCGTTTGCCAACGCCGGCCAACCGGCCTCAACGTATTGACTGTATGCCTCTTTGAATCCATCAGGCGTGGAAACTTCACCGTCTTTCCATACGCAGCCCTCTTCATCACCAGTCGCGTTAAGTGGCGACAAAATATTGCTGCAGAATTTATCAAATTCATTGAGGATGGTGCCTACGATCTCGGCATTCACCTCTTCATATCCCGCTAACGACTGATAGTGCGTTTCATAATCAAATAACTCGAATAAATCGAACTGAAGATCCCTGACGGGGGCTTTATATTCATTCATTAACTGATACCTATGCTTGAATCGAGGCCAAACTAATCTGCGTTTGACGTCATCGTGTCATTTATGGACCTCAATATTTTCCGGTCCACAAACGACAAAAATATTGTGAGTTTAAAAGCGCCCCCAGAAGTCGGTTAATAGCGCACTTGATAGTAAACACTGGTCCAATGTTGCTTTGCTCTGAGAAATGATCACGCTTGTCTGTCTCATTAACAATAAAAAATACTGGGTCATAGCAATCTGCTGATAATAAAGGGGCCTCTCACTTCAAATGAATCATTATCGGCCAATCGTATGACCCCAGTTCCGGGCAAATTTTTATGGGGGACACCCACGAGCTGCGCCACCCCAGCCATAAATAACCCAAGCCCAGATAATTATTTCATTAATCTCGCTCGATTTTAAAATCAGGAATGCCCTAAAACACCCGAAATCAACGGCGCTTTACAAGAGCACAGCACAAAGCTAATGCCCTAGACTGTGCAAGCTGCAAAATGGAGCTTAGCGAAATTCAGCGAGTCGTTCTGCCGTATCGAGGATACCCGTGTACTCCGCCGCCAACTCTTTGCAGAGAGCATCTTCAATCGGATGGCCTTCCTGACTCATGCGGTAGAGGTCTTTCATAGCGGCAACCGCCGCACGGGAGTTATTGGAAATTTGCCCTACTCGGGTCGTCACCAGTTCATCCAGTTCCGCAGTGGTGGAAACTGAATCATTGACCAGCCCCAAGCGTTGCGCTTCATCACCTTTTACCACGCGTCCGGTGAAAGACAAATCACGGGCCTTACGCAGACCTATAGCCTGAGCCAATAGTTGAGACATGCCCCAGGTTGGACGCAAACCAAATCGAGTATGAGTATCACCAAACTTTGTCGCATCGGTGGTGTAGATGAAGTCACAGTGTAGCGCCAACTCAAGTGCTCCGGTAAAGCAGGCCCCATGAACACTTGCAATGATTGGTATACAAGCCCCACGAATAGCGGCGCAGGCTTGCTTAGCGGGGCTGTCGAAAAGATCGCCAATGCGACCATAGGCTGGTTCAATATCTTGTAGAATCTTCAGATCAACACCTGCCGAAAATGCGCGCCCTTCGCCCTTGATCACCACAGCGCAAATCGCTTCGTCTGCGCTCGCCTGTGTTACCAACTCTGCGATACCACTGAGCATCTCTGGATGGAGCGCATTCATAGCATCTGGTCGATTAAAGCTGATTATCAGAGCGGCTTCGTGTATCTGCGTGAGTAGTTTATCTGTGTCGGATCTATAGCTTTGACTCATAGCATTCCTCTGCTCATTAATTCTCGATAGAACGTGATTTTTTGTACGTGACGAGCCCGTCTCAAGCACTCAGCCATGGCTGCACAACAAAATTTAAGCGGGTCAGATCGCCCCTTAATCTGACGCGGGCACATAGAATATTTCTAAAATTCATGAATCCCCTCGGGTGACTCAGACCAGGTCCATAGTTGCATTTTCAACCGATAAAACACCACCCAAAAGGTGATTAACCCAACGAGATAGACTACCTATAAGCGCCATCACCCAACTCACTTCTGTCCATGTAAATAAGGGGTTTACAGACCAGCCAATCTCGCGAGAACGACCAGCATGATGCGCCGAACCATGGGTGAAGCAAGGCCAGGTGTCATGCATCAAAGTTTCGACTGGTGCCGATAACCGCTCGGGGTAACTCCGTGCCAGCGCAAAAATGCTCTGCGGAAATTAACGGTTTCAGAATATTCCAGAAGGTGCGCAATTTCACCGATCGCTAAATCTGTTTTGGTTAGATACTCGCGAGCCAGCAGAGCCCTCACTTCCTCCAAAATCAATCTAAACGACTTCGATTCTAATGAAAGGCGTCGCCTTAAAGTCCGCTCACTGATATGCAAAGCATCAGCCACCTTACAAATACTGGGAAACTGCCCCGCTGACTGCATGAGAATACGTCGCACTTCTGACGTTATTTTTTCAGCACTACCCAAACCTCGCAGCATTTCCTCACATTGTTGATGAAAGACAACGTGCTGCGAAGGGTCTGAAGTTCTTACGGGCGTATGGAGTGCTTGCGGTGGCAGGTAAAGCTGACTGTAGTGGCAATCAAACGTTACAGTGAGATTAGCATCAAACTTATAAGACGCAGAATGAACAGGTTTTGGAAATGCAAACTGTAACTCTGCACCTTCGATTTTTCCCCGATAAAGAGAACTCCCTACAACATAAAGCTGAGAAAAACATAACTCAGTAACTGCTCTGATGTGTTCAGGCGCCGTTGATAACAAACTCAGTCGTAATAAAAGACCTCCCTCGTGCTCATATGCAACCCACATAGGTAGAGAAAAAACCTTCCCATATCGCAGCAGGAGTAGCGTTGACTCTCTGAGATTCGCGCAAGTCATTAATGCAAATCCAAAGGTGCCATAACTCGTAATATCAATGCTTTGTCCTAAGCGAATGGCAAAACAAGGGTCCTTCGCTAGGTCGATTGCAGCCATTAACAGAGCGACTGAACCAGCTCCACCAAAACCAAGAGGTTCAGCAGTTGGAGCAGACCACCCGCGAGCAACTGCTGCTGTAAAAAGTTGCTCTGTCGTCACACCTGATTTCTCGAGCTCCGCAAGCAGCTTCCCGTAGAGGTCTCGCTGAAGTCTTGTCGATTTCATATGTCACCCTCCACAACCCGTTAACGACTTTCGCTCAAAAGCGGCGACAGCATGTGGCCGAATATGATTCGGCCTGTTAATTCTCTGGAACTATACTGTGAATGTCTCAAGGTTGGGAATACGCGCGGAAATACCATGCAAAGAGAAGCCACGACTAACGAGATAGCCAGGAAGCTCAATGTTGCTTAGACCTCCGGGACATAAAAAGATCTTGGGGCCGGCCTCGCCGACAATCCCACCGCCACTTTCAGGTTATCGTACAACGCTGACTTTGCTACTTCTGGCCTACGCACTATCGATGTGCGATCGAATGATTCTTTCGATCTTATTTCCTGATATCAAAGCTGAATTTGGCTTGAGTGATACTCAACTCGGTCTGCTTGGTGGCATTTCATTCGCGCTTTTTTATGCCACGATGGGTCTGCCAATTGCCCGCTTATCAGACCAATACAGTCGCAAATGGATCGTTATTATAAGCTTGATTGTTTTTTCACTTATGACGATTCTGAGCGGCTTTGCCGCGGGATTTATCAGCCTGTTGATCCTAAGAATTGGTGTGGGTATCGGTGAAGCGGGAGTTAACCCCGCGAGCCACTCGATTATTGCCGATTATTTTCCACCTCAGCGCCGTGCATTTGCTATGGCCATTCTGATGCTGGGCGCGAGTATTGGCATGATACTAGGGTTCGTTGGGGGCGGCGTTATCGCAGAAATCTATGGCTGGCGTGCCGCACTCATCGCCGTCGGCGCTCCCGGCCTTCTCATCGCTCTAATCATGGCGAAAATGTTAGCCGAACCCGGCAGGGGTACCTTTGAAGGTCACACCGGCGCCCCACCCCCTCCTATACACACCACGGCCATCACCATGTGGTCTAACAAGGCTATGCGCCACTTAATAGCCGGCTCAATTGTCGCGGGACTAATGGGCTACGGTTTAACGCAGTGGCTACCAACTTTCTTTAGTAGGCAACACGATCTCAGCCAGTCTCAGACGGGCTTACTGATGGCGGGCCTATTTGGCATATCAAGCGCCATTGGCGCCTTAGCCGCGGGCAAGCTATTTGATCGGCTGGCAACACGCGGATTTCAACACGGCATGCGTATGCTAGCCTTAGTGCCCTTCGCTACCATCCCCTTTTTCATCATGGGGCTGCTAGCCGAAGACCTAACCACCGCGATAATACTGTTTATCATTCCCGGGTTCGCCGGCAACTACGCCTTGGGTCCCACCCTCGCCATGATACAAACACTCGCACCCGTCAATATGCGGGCGGTTTCCGCGGCTATTAAGATGCTGTTCATTAATCTAATAGGTTTAGGCTTAGGTCCACTACTGGTGGGGATTATCAGTGATTTCATGACACCCCGCTATGGCGATGATGCTTTGGGTATCGCACTTGCTTATTTCACAACGGTGGGTCTATGGGGCTCTTTACACTTTTGGCTTTGCGCTAAAGCTTTGGCACAGAGCCAAGCGGCTGAAACGCCGACCTCGCCATTACACAGCGATTAAATGCCATAAATAAGGTTTAGCCGTGAGCGAAAAAAATCAGAGCTTGTTCCGCTATCGACTCTATGGATCCCCCGTTTCTTACTACACCGCGAAAGTTCAATCCTACCTGCGCTACAAGGCTCTGCCCTTTGATCTCATTAGGGTTAACAACAAAATCGCCGAGACTGTCATAAAGCCGGCCACCGGTGGCTGGCGCGTGATACCTGTGCTCTACGGCTCGAATACAGGTTATATTCAGGACAGCAGCGTTATTATCGATGCCCTGGAGTCTCTTCACCAGGATGTGCCCGTAACACCACCAGGATTAAAACAACAGGTGGTTTCTGCGCTGTTTGAGCTGTTGGGTGACGACTGGCTGGTATTCCCGGCCATGCACTACCGCTGGAACTTCAAACGATATAATTTGCCCCACATACTCAAGGCCTTCGGTCAAAGTCGGACACCACATTGGCCCAAACCGATACGCTGGATGGGCGGTATAAAAAATGCACTTAAATTTGGCGTAGTACCCCGGCAGATGTTGGGCATCAACCCTACAAACATCCCAGCTCTTGAGAAGTGGACTACACAGCTCCTAGATCAGCTAAATGCGCACTTCTCTCTGCATGATTACTTACTGGGTGGGCGAGCTTGCCATGGTGACTTTTCCCTTTATGGTCCACTGCATGCACATCTTGCCTCAGACCCATTTCCCAAAGAGCACCTGATTAAATCAAGACAGCATTTGCAGAACTGGCTAACGAGAATGACTGTAACACCGGCAACAACAGGCGACTGGTTACCCGCTGACGAAGTTCCTGCCACACTGATACCCATACTGCAGTGGCAAGGACGCGACCAGCTCCCCTACCTTAAAAAGGTCATGGCGCAGACTGCTGACTGGCTGTCAAAGAATAGCAAGGCCGAAATATTGCCTCGTTTTATTGGTAAAACCAGCTACGGTATTGGTTCGGCAGTTGGCACACGTCTCTGCGCACCATACAGCCAATGGATGTATCAACGGGTGATGCTATACATAGACAGGGCAGAAACTGACCCCCGACATGAATTGGAAACCTGGCTCAAACAACATGGCATTGCCTTTGACCCCAATCAGCCAAGCCACCCCATAGTATTTAGAGCGTCCAAAGTTCGACGACAGTAATCCTGCCTTATGGCAAAGAGCCGCAAGAAGGTTTTATCGCTCTGAGCTAATCGCTTATCTGCAACTAGGAAAGCTCAGAAATGCGAGGCTCAATGCCAGTCTGCCAGGCCCTGATTCGTATCCCTCTTAACCCTTTGATTGGGGTTTTTTGTCGTCTCTGATATGGAGCCTATGGACCGGCAATTGTCCAAATCGACAGGCCACCGTATTACCAACGGTAGCTGGCACTCAGACCAATGCGGCGACCTGGAATAGGCCAATGGTTGGCATACCCCGTAGGTTGGCGCCGCACAACAGCCGTACTGTTGGTTCTCGTAATGAGAGCTTCCTCATCCAACAGGTTGCGGGCAAACACTTCAACATGCCATCGGTTGGTACGAACACCCAAATACGCATCGAGGGTGCTGTAAGCATCGAGATCGATCGCGGGATTCGTAATCGACGCTGCTTCCGCAGTTTGATTGCCCGTGTAGGCAAACAAAGCACGCCCGTAGCCTTCAAAGCCACCAAAGTCCACACGGTATTCCGTGTTCACGCTGGCTGTCCACTCGGGCGTCCTGCCCAGCTGGTTGCCACTCTCGTCACACTGGGCTACGGCTTGGCCCGGGGGGAAAGTTGGCACGCCGTTGTCGTCAAACTCATTACAGGGCAGCGTAGTTCCACCGGCGTATTCACCTTCGGTATAGCTTAGAGAGCCGCCCAGGTACCAGTTCGCGCTAAGGTTGGCCGACAACTCCAATTCGCCACCCCAGACCTCGGCATCGCCGTTGGCGGTGATCCCACTGCGGTCAATACTTCCATCAGGATTAATAATATTGAGTGCATTCTGACGGGCAATGTAGTCATCAAAATGGTGTAAGTACAGGGCTCCGTTGAGTCGGACTGCGCCATCCGCAAGGGTGCTCTTAAAACCCAACTCATAAGAAACGCTGTCTTCAGCGTCGAACAACAAGACATCCTCAGGTAAGGCCGATCCCGTCACCGTGATGCCTCCAGGTCGCCAACCAGTGCTCACCACGCCGTAAAGGTTGAGATCGTCACTAGGCGTATACTCAAGTGCCAATTGACCGGTAAGGGAGTCGTCGTCATAGCGCCGATTATCATCTGAGATAACCTGTTCCAGAAGAAATCCTGGAGGCGCAACGCTGATGCCGCTTGGGCCTGCAACCAATGACATATCCCGATCAACCTGAATTTCCTGATAACGCAAACCTAGCTGCAGGGTCCACTTTTCACTTAAGTAGAACTGGTTGTGGGTAAACAGACCCCAGCGCTCCGCCTCCGCTGGGAATAACAACATGGTGCTGCCCCCCGCAAAGGGGCTAAGGGGAATCTGAAGATTGTCCTGGCTGAAAAAGATATCCGAATCCTCATAGTAGAGGCCTAGCATATAGTCCCAGCGCTCGCCTTCGTTACTGGCGAAACGCAACTCTTGGGACAGGTCAGTACGATCATCTACCGCTATTCGCTCGGCTACGTTACCCGGATTCGAACTGCCCTGCGCCTGGTCAAATATCCTAACGGAGTCGGTCTCATGATAGCCGGTCACCGAGGTCACCGAGTGAGAACCCAGGTCCCAGTTAATCACCAATGACGTGTTCAGATACTCCGATTGCGTGTTGTCAGATACACCATCGATCCCGACCCGCGCATCACTGCGATCATAGGAGTTCAGGGGCGGCAACAAGCCCTCCGGGTCCAGTTTCGGATCGCCCGTAGTCTCGCCACTGAGCACGCCAAGATCATCGAAATCGCGCTCTAGGTACTGTGCTGCAAAGTCGATACTCACACTGTCAGTGGGCAACCAACTCAGGCTGAAACGGCCCGCTGTTGTCTCAGTTGCGCTGGTCTCTCCCGTCAGAACATTGACAGTTTCGTCCATATCATTTTCGTCAAACACGCCAGCGAATCGTACAGCCAGTCGCCCGGGAATCAACGGCAGGCTCGCCGCCAACTGGGTGTTGATGCCATCGTTGTCGGTCAATGTGGCTCGCACCTCGCCTTCGACCTCATCAAGATTGGGCTTAGCGGTATGAATATTGATAGCGCCGGCAGGGGAGGTACGGCCGGCGAGAGTTCCTTGAGGACCGCGCAATACCTCAATGCGTTGTATGTCGAACAATTGCTGGTAGACAGCGTTCGAATCGACAATCGCTTGGTTCCAGTAGGTGGTCACTGCTGCTTCGGCCGCGGAGTTCGGGTTGTAGTTGATACCGCGCAGTGTCATGCGGCCACTGCGACCGGTGAAACTATCGATCTGCAGGCCGGCTGTTAGCGCCTCGAGGTCTAAAAAGCTAAACGCATTGAAGTCTTTGAGCGTGTCTCCGTCTATTACATTAACCGTAGCAGGAACGTTCTGCACCGATTCGACACGCTTCTGAGCCGTTACAACAATCTCTTCCAGTTGAAGGCTTTGCGCGGCCACAAGATTTCCATACATGACAAGGCCTGCCATGGAAGCAATAGGCGAAATTTTCAATAGATGGCGCATAGCGAAGCGTTCCTTATTTTTATTTTCGGTAAATAAGACATGTCTGCGGCTTCAGCTTAGCCACCCACAATGCGCCATTACGAATCATTTTCGGTCAATCTTTTTGCTGATGCCGACGCCAGATCACCAAAATTCCTCAGGCAGTTTTGAAGAAATAGGCTTTAGGCCGCCAAACGCAAATGCATCCCCAGCGCAACCAGCCCCTGATTTGCAGCCATTGATGCGAGTAAATAAACAAGACAATTGAAAATTCACTGCCTATGGCATTCTAATACGGCTAGATTTCGCTAGCGTTGCGAAAAATATGGCCGAAGATGATTCCTGCGCCACACCGGTAAGACCCTATCGTAAAGTCGTACACAGGCTGAAGCTGTGTAGAACAGAAGAAACTGAACCCTGGCAAACCCTCAAGGGTGGGTAGACGACGCTACAAAACGATGGGCGGCACCATAAAACGCTAAGAGAGCGAATGATGTTAAAAAAAATAGCGGTAAGCATGTTCGTCATACTCTTTCTGGGTTTGGGTTACATAACGGTAAAAGTACTATTACCTTTGCAGGCATCGGCCGATAAACATGGCCCCGATACCGCCGCTAGAGATTATGCCCTGCAAGACAACAGTCGGTTGAACTTGCCGAGTAGACAAAGCCCCTCTTATCAACCTGCCCCTAATTCCAATAAAAATTTATATTGGGGCGAACTGCATATCCATACTCGAGAAAGTTTCGATGCCACCTTGTTCGGCAATACCCTAGATGTAGAAGACGCATACCGCTTCGCAAGCGGAAAAGCGCTTGCGAGTGCAGGCGGCGAAAAAATGCAGCTAAGCCGTCCTTTAGATTTTGTTGCGATCACTGATCATGCCGAAGGCTTCGGTACCCGCACGCACTGTCAGGATTCTGGACTTTCATTAATCGAGCGTGCAGCTTGTTGGCTGGCAAACGAACCGAACCCAATGATTTTCAAGTTACTGGTTGACCGTATTCGGGGCGATGCCACTCCAGGGGATCCCTCTCTACCTGCGGGGGTGTACCAGCAAAAGGATCGCAATCCACCAAAACCAGGAGCGTTTCCTACCTGCAGATTTGGCGACGGGAGTCTGGAGCGCTGTCAAAAAAATGCCCAAATCGATTGGGCTAGATATGTGGATTTAGCCAATCAATACAATGCACCTGGAAAACTGACGACGCTCATTGGATACGAATTTTCTCCAGGCCTACCTGCTCAAGGCAAACACCATCGCAACATTATTTTTCGCACCGCGACAGTGCCTGAACATGCCATTTCCAGCCTTGATGTACCTAATGCCCTTGAGCTTTGGCGAGGGCTCGAAGCCAGCTGTAGCGGAGACTGTGATTTCCTGACAATACCGCACAACCCTAACAAGGCTTGGGGCCTAACCTACTCGCCGTTCACTTGGGATGGAAAAGCCTACACCGAGAGCGACTGGCGACTGCGGCAGAAACGCGAACCGCTGGTTGAAATTTTTCAAGTCAAAGGCGCGCAAGAATGTGCCCTGGGGGTGGGTGCAACCGATGAAGAATGTGCCTTCGCTCAGGTCTTCGATCCCTGTCAGCCAGGGGAAACAACAGGTTGCGCTTTTAAGACAGGTTTTGTTAGGCAAGGTCTTAAGGTTGGCTTAGAGCTCAACCACTCTATGGGTTTCAACCCATTACAAACGGGCTTCATTGCCGCTACCGACAGCCATAACTCCAACCCTGGTGATGTTGAGGAGTGGGATTTTCCGGGCGCAGTGGGCGCAATTACATCGTCTGCGACTCGACGTTTGCGATACAACCCGGAGAGCGCAGACTACCAATCGAGTCTAAAATTCAACACTTCCGGTGGACTGGCGGCAGTATGGGCCCAGGAAAATACTCGTACCGCTATTTTCGATGCCCTCGCCAGCCGGGAAACTTATGCAACATCGGGTCCACGCATAGCTTTACGCTTCTACGCTGGCTGGAATATTGATAAGAGCGTGGTTACAGATCCCCATGCTGTTGAATCACTCCGAGCCCATGGTATACCCATGGGCGGCGTACTTAAAATTCCTGAGGCTGCAGTCACTTCGCAACACCACGTGTCTCCACAGTTTTATGTTTGGGCCACACAAGACCCCATGGACGCACCGCTGCAAAAGTTGCAGATGATAAAGGGCTGGATAGATGACCAGGGGCAAACTCATGAAAGTGTGGTCGATATTGCCTGCGCTGACGGTGCATTGGTTGACCCCACCACCAATCGCTGTCCCAATAACAACGCAAAGGTTAACTTACAGACCTGTGACTTCAATAGCGACTCGGGAGCCAGCGAGCTTAAAACTCTATGGCAGGACTCTAACTACAACCCAGACCAAAGCGCCTTTTACTATGTTCGAGCCCTCATGAATCCGACCTGCAGGTGGTCTACCTACGATGCTATTCGGCTGAATCAGCCGCCAAGCCCACACGTTCCCAGCACTATTCAAGAGCGTGCCTGGAGCAGCCCTATTTGGCTAAGTGTCCATGACTAAACCTCGACACTACGCAAAGCACGCCTTCGAATCAGTTGGCTGCCCCCCATTGAACGTCACAAGGCTATGATGATTCGACTAGGGCTCGTCTTCGCAATCGTACTGACCGCTGCTTGTTCCGGCGATAGCCCCGAGGCCGAAAAGCGCGCAGCCGCACAACGGTACTACCGGACAACCAACACGGTCATACCCGCTGATGAGCAAATTCTATCGTTCCCCGAACCTGCGTTTTCGCAAACTAAGGTTCCCCCAAGCAACCCCGACCGGAACGCTTATTTTGGCGACTTACATGTACATACAGCCCTGTCATTCGATGCATCAGCATTTGGCACGACGGCCTCACCCTCTGATGCTTATCGCTATGCCCAGGGTGAGGCCATAAAGCACCCCAGTGGCTTTGAGGTCCAACTTAGCCGACCCCTCGACTTCTACGCAGTGACAGATCATGGTGTATTGCTGGGCCTTATTAATGAAGCGATGGATACTCGCTCTACTTTTTCAAAATATACCCTTGCCAAGCCGTACCACGATATCAACGAGTCAGTCAGCGGTGGCCTTCTAGATCTCGCCAAGAGAAGTAAAGCTTTTTATAATTTTGTTAGTGATGTTGTCGCTAACCTGTTGGACGGCACAATCGATAAAGAATCTATTAATAGCGCCAGCAAATCAGCCTGGCTGCAAACCATCGAAGCCACAGATGCCGCCTACAAGCCCGGGCTGTTCACTACATTTGCGGCCTATGAATTCACTTCATCGACCCAAGAACGGGAAGCGCTGCATCGCAATGTCATTTTCCGTTCAACACAGCGTCTGCCCGCACAGCCCTTCTCGCGTTTCAACAGTATTAACCCCGAGGGCCTGTGGGACTGGATGGACCAGTTACGGGAACAAGGCATAGAAAGTCTGGCGATACCCCATAACAGCAATGGTTCTAATGGCGCCATGTTCGCCTTCACAGACTGGTCAGGTACGCCAATCGATACTGATTACGCAGAGCAACGGCTACGTAACGAACCACTAGTAGAAGTCACTCAGGTGAAAGGGACGTCAGAAACCCACCCGTTGCTGTCGAAAAATGATGAATGGGCGAACTTTGAAATTTTTCCTTTGCGCACATCAACACGAATCCCTAGCAACCCGCGGGGTAGCTATGTGCGCAACGCATGGCAGCGTGGCCTAGGCTTAAAACACAGTAACGGTGGAAACCCCTATAAATTCGGCGTTGTTGGCTCTAGCGATACACATACTGGTGCTGCCTCGCTGGAGGAAGATAACTACTTTGGTAAGATTGGGGCTTTCGACAGCACCCCTGAAAAGCGGGGCTCGATACCCGCCAGTTTTTTGTATGGAGCGCTGGTCAAATTAGGCGCATCCGAAATGGTTGAAGAAGTCGATGGCGAAAGTTATCTCGATTTCTCTGGCTACAAGTATTGGGGTGCCTCGGGAATTGCTGGGGTTTGGGCAGAAGAGAATACCCGCGAAGCCATTTATTCCGCACTGCGCCGCAAAGAAACTTTTGCCACCAGTGGCACACGCATAAAACTTCGGTTTTTTGCCGGGTACAACTTTGCCAAAGACCAACTCAACAGTACGAGCCTGATCAGCGAAGCTTACGCCTCCAGCGTCTCTATGGGCGGCACATTACCCGCACAGGGCAGTCTTCAACCTACGTTTTTAATATGGGCCATGGCCGACCCCAATACGGCACCATTGCAACGCATGCAGATTGTAAAAGGCTGGTTGGAACAGGGGAAACATCGAGAGCAGGTTTATGATGTCGCATGCTCAGATAATCTGCCCGTCGACCCGACTACACATCGATGCCCGGATAACAATGCAAGAGTCAATCTGAGCGACTGCTCCATCACCGCCAACGTGGGCGCTGCAGAGTTAAAAACACTCTGGAAAGATCCAGACTTTGTTTCTGGGCAAGAGGCCTTTTACTATACTCGCGTACTTGAAAACCCGGTTTGTCGATGGTCCACATGGGACGCCATTCGCAACAGGGAATCACCCCGCAAAGATATACCCGCGACCATTCAAGAACGCGCCTGGTCATCGCCAATTTGGTATAGCGCCCTTAATAGAAACACGAACTTTGTAGAGTAAAACGTAATGCCAAAAGAATTTGAGTCAGTCGACGTGCTCATTGTTGGCGCTGGCCTCTCTGGTATCGGAGGGGCTTGCCAGCTGCGCCGCAACTGCCCAGAACGCAGTTTTACAATTTTTGAGTCTCGCGCTGCTAGTGGTGGAACCTGGGATTTATTTCGCTATCCCGGCATTCGATCAGATAGCGATATGTATACCTTTAGCTATGGCTTCAAACCCTGGGGTGACTCATCTGCGATCGCCGATGGCTCCAAAATTCTTAAGTACATTCGTGAGACTGCTGCAGAGTATGATGTAGAACGTTATATTCAATATCATCGTAAAGTCGTTTCCGCGCGTTGGTCATCTTCAGAAAAACGTTGGACCGTTACAGCTGAGTGCGGCAGTACGGGACAGATGGTTACCGTCAGCTGTCAGTTCATTTTTAGCTGCAGCGGCTATTACGACTACGAGCAGGGCTACACCCCTGAATTTTCCGGCATCAATGACTTTGCAGGAACCGTTGTGCACCCCCAGCATTGGCCTGAAGACCTTGATTATCAGAATAAGCGGGTTGTAGTGGTCGGCAGCGGCGCAACCGCGGTTACCCTTGTACCCACCATGGCCAAAGACACCGCGAGCATGGTGATGCTGCAGCGTTCGCCCACCTATATTGCCGATGTTCCTCTAGAAGACCCTACCGCTTTGAGACTGCAAAAATGGCTGCCGGTGGCCTGGGCATCTCGCTTGACCCGTTGGAAAAAGGTGCTGTTTCAAATTTATGTGTACCGTTTATCTCGAAAACACCCGAAAAAATTGCGGCACTTCCTGCTGACGGAAGTGCGTAAACAGTTGGGGCCCGATTATGACGTGGCCACCCACTTCACGCCAAAATACAATCCCTGGGATCAGCGCCTGTGCGCCGCTCCAAATGGCGATATGTTCAAGGCGATTCGTGAACAGCGTGCTGAAGTCGTTACAGAACACATTGATAAATTTAATAAGACGGGGATTCAACTGAAGTCGGGTAGACAACTGGACGCCGACATTATTGTTGTCGCGACGGGCCTTAATCTGAAATTTGCGGGGGGCGTTGATTATAGTATCGATGAAACTAAGCTGGAGTTCACCGACCGCTTTATCTACCGCGGCATGATGTTTTCCGACTTGCCCAATATGGCGTTCACAGTGGGTTACACCAACTCGTCGTGGACACTAAAAGCGGATCTTACCGCCAGCTATGTGTGCCGCCTACTGAATAAAATGGCCACGGGTGGATACTCGACAGTAACCCCGCGCCTGATAGGCACTGTTGAGGAGGAGCCTCTGCTCGATTTTGATGCAGGTTACGTATTGCGAGCACGGGAACAGTTTCCAAAACAAGGCAATCGATTGCCTTGGAAAAATTATCAAAATTACATTAAAGACTTTATTACGCTACGCCTCGGAGGGCTCAAAGATAAAGAATTGGAGTTTCGTTAGTGACAACTAA
>CALKNZ010000127.1 GCA_938091995.1 uncultured Luminiphilus sp.
CCCTACTTCATGAGTGAAGAATTTACGCTGGTGGATTGCTGTATCGCACCGATTTTATGGCGCCTGCCTTCTTTAGGGGTGGATATTCGCCCCGGTAAGCAGTCTAAGCCGCTCTTGGCTTACATGGACAGTTTATTTCGTAGAGAATCTTTTCAGGAAAGCCTCACAGTCCATGAGCGAGAGATGCGCCTCTAACAGAACACTACGTCTGTGAACTCAAGTAGGCCTTATATCATCCGCGCCATTTACGAATGGATTGTGGACAACGAATGCACACCACACCTGTTGGTTGATGCGACATTGTCAGGGGTTTTTGTGCCCGAGACCTATGTAAGTGATGGGCAAATCGTTTTAAATATTGCACCCTCTGCTGTGGTAGCACTGCAGATGGGGAATGACACGGTGGTGTTTAACGGTCGTTTTGGCGGCCAACCTCAAGATGTCGAGGTTCCTATCGCCGCCATACTGGGTATTTATGCCCGCGAGAATGGGCAAGGGATGGTATTTGAAGGGCCTATGGACCCTGATCCTGATCCAGATCCGCCCTATATCGGCGAGCCAAGTTCTGCTGAACGCAGCAGCCGCCCAGCCCTGAAGATCGTTAAATAAAGAGCTATTCTCTGGTGCTGAACTGAGGCACGCTGTCTTTATATAGCCAAGGCTGTCAAATGAGTTCAAACAAGCGCACGACTCGCTTCACGCCGTCTACTTCGGCAGCTGCAGCGGCGGTTCTATTGGCCTCTTCGGTCGATAGAATCCCCATGAGGTAAACCACGCTGTTTTCGGTCACAACTTTTACGCGCATTGAGGGTACCGTTGAATCGGTCAGCAGTGCGGTTTTAACTTTTGTGGTGAGCCAGACATCATTAGCCTCGGTCCCGCTTGTGGATTTTGGCCCAATTACTAGTTCGTTATAAATTCTTCGCACACCTTCTATCTTGCGAACGACGTTTGAGGCCTCGTCTTTGAGGCCTTGGTTGGGGACCTCACCGGCAATCAATACGTAACCGTTGTAGGACACTACTAGGAAGCCTAAATCGTCAAATGCAGGGTTTTCGGCTCTAATGTTAACAACCGCTTTTGTTTCTATGCTCTCGTCTAAAACCTGCTCTGCAAGGCTGCGCTCACCGGGTTCATCCTCAATACTGTTACTTTCAAAAGTGGCAAGCACTGTGCCGCAGCCGGTTAAGTAGGTAAGGAATGAGATGATAAAAACTTGTCGATATAAAGGTCTCACGTATTGTCCTCCAGCGTTCCAAATAAGGATATGTCGATCAGTTTAGCTAGGCAGATAGAGCAGCATTGGGATAACGCTAGGGCAGAGGCACGATCCGCTCCTGGAAATGCCAGGCTAGGGCCTGACCCCTGGGCTCCTATCCAAACCGATGTCAGGCCGCGTTTGGCTATAGCCGAGGATAGGAATTCCAAGTCAACTTGATTGAGTGATGTCGCAAACAGAATCACTAAGTCCCCAGGTTGGCCTAGTGCCGTCAGTTGCTGAGTTAACCAACCTACACCTGGATCGAGACTGGTGATATGACGGCTCGTTAGCTCTATTGCAGGTATTGCGGGCCGCTCCCGATAAAGGCCTTGTTGTAGGAGTTCAGTCAGTAATCCTGCGCCGGCCGCGTCGGGACCCACGCCACCTACAATCAGTTTTTTTTCGTTGATAATCGTCTGCGTTGCAAGGGTGGCCGCGCTCCCAGTGACGTCTGCGATGTCATCTACAGAGAGGCTTACTTGCTCTATGTAGCCCCTAAAAAAGGTCGAGATATCGTCGTAGGGAATCATGATGAAATCGTCACCTGTTTAGTTTGACGCATCGAAGGCTTGTCGAATCCAATGCGCTTTTCGATTTTTGCACAGTGTATCGTAAGCGATGATATCGAATCTTATGGGTCGGTCGCGCAAGATGGGCATGCACTGAATCATCAAGCCGGCCGTCCGGATAAGGCGCTGTTGCTTGCGGTAATCCACTGAGCCAGCGCCTGTTTGGAATTTCTTGCCGATGCGCAAGCGTACCTCGACAAAAACGATCGTCGCACCCTGTTCCATAACTATATCGATCTCGCCATAGCGACAGGCTACATTGCGTGCAAGGGTCCGTAGTCCTCGAGCGATTAAGTAAGCCTCGGCGCAGTCCTCGGCGTCGTTGCCTGCCTGGGTATTCACGTTGATCAGTGCTCATGGCGATTGACACTGTTAGCGTATCGGCAAGGCTTTGAGTTTGCCGCCATCAAAAGCGACGGAATTAAGCTCTCTTTCTATTTCACCATTGGACAAACGTTTTAGGAGCCCTGTTTTCCCTTGAAACAAGATGGCTTCAGTGGCTTCTGCTTGCTGCCAGTGATCGATCATGGCGATAGCGTCAAAGCCTAGGGCTTGTAATCGTGTGTAACGATCCACCTTTAAAGCATCAAGTACCGCCGGTGTCTCTACTAGAATAAGGTCGTTCAAATCTTGATTCTGTCCGTGATCATGTCCGCTATATACGGCTGATGAGCTATAAACGGGTACGTCACCACTATAGTGATAAATAAGTAGGGGGCGCAGACGCCGAGCTTCGGAAGGGTCTTGTGCCAGCAAAAATATCACATCAAAGTCTTGGCGTCGTCTTGGCCGTGACGCAACAGGAGTTTCAAAGGCCGCTTCGAGCATTTGAATTCTGCGTTCCGATGCTACTGACCCCGCGCTGGTACCAATTTGTTCCGAGAAGGCTGTGGTGCCCTCCAGTGTGAGCGTGTCCGCGGTGACACCTCCAATGACTCTCCAAACCCCATTTAAAGCCACCTCCATTCGCCGGCCCCATTCACTATCCGGACGAATTACGAGGGCTCTTCGTTGGCCTCGACCAAACGCAAGTTCTGCTATTTGGCGGGCTTCATCCTCTGGGGCCAGACTCATTGCGCTCCAGTTAGATACGCCGGTGCTTGCGTAAACTTCGGGTCGGTTGAGAGCGATAACTGGAGTGGGGCGCTCCTTCAGATTCTCCAGGTTTTGTGCCTCCGATTTTATCAGTGGACCAATGACAAGATCTGCCCCCTCACTGAGTGCATCGCGGTACGCCGACACCGCGCTGGGTCGTAGTTCAGTATCTATCGTAAATAGTCTGGGGCGCTTTTCAGGGTCTGGAAACTTTCGGTATAGGCCTTCAGTTATGCCTTCAAATACTGCATTGCCCGCAGCTTTTAGTCGCCCTGATAGCGGCAGTAGCACGCCAATATTTTCTGGGGGGCGCGTATCCAACCATGTGTCCAATGCCGCGGGAAGGGGGGTTGTCGCGGTGTGATTTGGGTGGGATGCAAGCCAGTTATAGGTAGCATCGCGACCTGATCTGTAAGCCTGTACCAAGGTCAGCCAGCCGCGCCAGTCGGGGTCGTCGGCGAGAGCTTCGGCTCGTCCCAACTGCCCATCATCAAGATGCATTAGCAGTGTCCACAGTTTGTCACCGGGTGTTGTGGCTGAGGTTAATGAGCGGGTGGGGTCTGTGATTGGCCGAGTTGAAGATAATCCCAGTTTGATTCGATAGTGAGCTAGTCTAGCTGCATCGAGCCATCGGCCTTGAATACGGGCTCTTTCCTCAAGGGTAGCTGATACAAAGAATTTCTCTTCGACGCTTGATGCGTCGGTGGCCCTCATCAAGCTTTGCGCTGTTTCGACGTCGCCGTTAAACCAAGCGATATCGGCATCGATGACGCCCGCGGTTCTGGCGTCTATTCCTTTAATGAGAAACGCATCTCTCAGAATACGCCCTGCTACAACACCTTCAGTGAGTATCCTATCTCTCACGGCAGTAATCGCCACGAGATCTAGCTGCTGATCTGGGGAGGCGGGTAAAGGTTCTGGGATACTTTGTTGTCCCAGCGTTTCCAATGAAATCTTGGGCAAAGACGGATCAGTGGAGCCTGTTGTTTGGCAGCCAGCCAGCCAGCCGCCTGATAGCAGGAGCCAAAGCAAGAAAAAGACCCTTATGGGCAGACGAGTGGTGGTTAGTTTTGAGATCATGGGGCAGAGTATAGAACGGAGACGCCTCCTTGGAACGTGGTTTGTACATTGTACCGACGCCAATTGGTAATTTGGCCGATATCACTCAGCGTGCAATTGAGACGTTGACGAAGGTGGCGCTGGTCGCCGCTGAGGATACGCGGCACAGCCGCAAGCTTTTGGCGCACTATGGTATTGAAACACCGCTATGTGCCTACCATGATCATGTATCTGAGCAGGTGACAGAACAATTGCTGGCACGAATGATACAGGGAGATGCCGTGGCCCTTGTAAGTGATGCCGGCA
>CALKNZ010000128.1 GCA_938091995.1 uncultured Luminiphilus sp.
TTGGTGCCCTTCGCCCGGGTTCCCGAGAAAGCAGCACAGTAGCATTCGCGACATGAAACGTTGGATCCTCGCCTTTTTAGTGTCGGGGACAATGAGTGTGTCGGTGCAGGCTGTGGGTCAACCACAGGCCCAACTGAAGAGCTCCCCATCTTGTGTGATGTCTGACGACGTCAGCGCCGCGATTCATGGCTTTCTTCAGGCATCATCTTCTGTCGGTTACCGGGGCACGATGTTGGTTGAATACGGTGGTGATCGGGAGTTTATTGCCGTTCATGCTGATCCTGAGTTGGGTCAAAATGGATTAAAACGACTGAATCAGTCTTCAGGGGCTGCGCCACGGCTGGTAGCATCTTCGCCGCGGGTGGCTAACGGAGCTTGTGAATTAGCCCGTCATTACGGACTGGTGCTCGAACCTGGAATGGCCGTAGCGGGCCGTGCGACCTACCGCTTGTCAGCGCGGCCAAGGGATACGCTTCGATTGGCCTATGTTATGGACATAGATTCCGAATTTCATGTGCCTCTGCGCGTATTGGCGGCAAGTCCTGATGGGAAGATTCTTGAGCGATATGAGTTTGCTGAAATTGCTTTAGAAGCGAAGCCTGCGGCCTCAAAACCTGCGCCTACAACGGCAGACATTGGCGATACCAAAGGCGATGCACCAAGGTATTTTTTAGCAGCGATTCCACCAGGATTTAAAGTTGTAGACCAAGGTCGGCGCCCGGTTGATTTTTTGGTTTTGAGCGATGGTCTTGCTAGCGTTTCTATTTTTATAGAAGAACAACCACGCTCATTACCCAGTGGGGAGGGCTTCGCCCTCAGAGGTGCCACCCTAACCTACAACCGTGGAATAGCTAAGCAAAGGTTAGTGACTGTGCTCGGTGAAGTGCCAATCACAACGGCTAGGCTCCTAGCTGAAGCCCTTCGCGCGCGTGGTGAGACTCAATAGATGCTGCGTGAAATCGGGCGTGTAGTCGCTGTCGAAACCGCGTCGGTGTGGGTGGAAACCATTCCTAGTTCACTGTGTGGAAAATGCGCCGCCCGAGCAGGTTGTGGGCAGGGCATTGTTAGTCGTACGACGGGTCACAGAGGGCTTGTGCAAGCTGTTGAGAGTGCAACGGTTCGCGCTCAAGACTGCAGGGTCGATGATGAGGTCGAAATTGAATTGCCAGAGGCGGCTGTGCTGAAAGGTTCGATGCTGGTGTACCTTGCCCCGTTACTGTTCGGGATTACCGCTGTTTTGTTGGCCCAGCCTTACGGTGAGTTTGCTACAGTGATGTCATTCGCGTTGGGCCTCGGTGTGGGATTTTTGTTCGTAAGAATGGTGACAACTCGGGTGTTTCCGAGACAGAGCTTCGAGCCTCGTTTGTCAGCGCGAGTCCCACCCAAGCCCATCGAGGCCAATTCAGCAGTGATTGCTCGTCAGTAAAAGGATGTTGTGACCTGTTGCAGGTCTGAATTCAAGGAGAAGAACGATGTACAAATTAGTCATAGTAGCTTTAGTTGCCTTGCTACCGTGGTCAACCCAAGCCGCCTTGCCAGACTTCCAACCTATTGTGGAAACCGCAGCGCCCGCTGTCGTGAAAATCCTTGTCGAGTCTGAAGCGCAGGCGATGCCCAGCGCTGATGAATTAGAGGAGCTTCCGGAGTATCTGCGCCGGTTTTTTGAGTTCAGAGGGCAGCCGCCACAGCGGCAGCGACAAAATACTGGATCCGGATTTATTATTTCTGAAGACGGTTACATTGTGACCAACCACCATGTTGTAGAGGGGGCTACTTCAGTCACGGTCAGGCTTTTGGACCGGCGTGAGTTTGAGGCCGAAATTGTCGGGACAGATATCCGATCGGATTTGGCTTTACTGAAGATTGAATCTGAAGATTTGTCGGTTTTAACAATTGCTGAAGACGATGTCGCCGTTGGTGAGTGGGTGTTAGCGATTGGCTCGCCTTTTGGGCTGGATTTTTCGGTTACAGCCGGCATTGTGAGTGCCAAAGGCCGCAGTTTGCCTACCGAGGCGGGTGAAAATTACGTGCCTTTTATTCAAACTGATGTAGCGATTAACCCGGGTAATTCGGGTGGCCCGCTGTTTGATTTGGAAGGCAAAGTGGTTGGTGTGAATTCGCAAATCTTCACCCGTTCTGGCGGCTCTATTGGCTTGTCTTTTGCAATCCCAGCCGTGGTGGTTAGAAACGTGGTGATGCAGCTCAAAACTTCGGGAGAGGTGACTCGGGGATGGCTGGGAGTGAGTATCCAAGATGTGGATCGGGATCTTGCTGAATCCTTTGGGCTGGATCGACCTCGAGGTGCCTTAATTGCGCAGGTGGGATCTGGGTCTCCAGCTGAGGACGCCGGTTTGCAAAGCGGTGACATTATTCTTGAGTTCGATGGGCAACCCATAAACTCTTCTTCAGACTTGCCTCACGTCGTAGGCCTCATCGCTCCGGGGAGTAAAGTTGAGGCGGTGGTGCGACGAGATGGGCGCAATAAGACGTTAAAAGTTGTCGTTGGTGGGCTTGATGCGGGGGAAAGGCCCTCAGTCAGCGGACTTGGGCCCGGTGCTAAGGGTGATGAAGCTATTTTTGGGATGGTGGTTGAAACAGCCGACGAGGAAATGATGGCGGAGTTGGGCCTCAGTGGTGGGGTGCTGGTGCTTGAGGTGACTCCCGAATCTCCGGCGGCTATGGCGGGAATCGTCGGCGGCGACGTGGTGACTCGCTTAGGAAGCAGTGCCGTTCAGTCCATTAATGATTTTGAAGCTGCGATAGCGCGGTTACAGCCCGGTCAGTCTGTTGCGATTCGCCTGATTCGGCGAGGCGCGCCCCTTTTCTTGGCGATTCGAGTGCCGCGGGCCAAAGAGTAATTTGTCGTTTTGCCATTGGCCAATGCATCCTGGAGCGCGGTGGGTTAGAATGCCGCGCTTTTCTGGGCCGATTCCGGCTCGGTATTATCGGGAATCCAGCGCGTGACTGAGCTAAGTCATATCCGCAATTTTTCAATTATTGCGCACATCGACCACGGTAAATCTACACTGGCCGATCGTTTTATCCAGCACTGTGGCGGCCTTTCCGATCGCGAAATGGAAGCTCAGGTGCTGGACTCCATGGATTTGGAACGTGAGCGAGGCATCACCATTAAGGCTCAGAGCGTGACGCTTATGTACCAGGCGCACAATGGTGAGGAGTATCAGCTCAATTTTATCGATACACCCGGCCACGTTGATTTCTCTTATGAAGTGTCACGATCGCTGTCAGCCTGTGAGGGCGCTTTGTTGGTGGTAGATGCTGCGCAGGGCGTCGAAGCCCAGTCGGTTGCGAACTGCTATACCGCGATTGAGCAGGGTCTAGAGGTTTTGCCTCTACTGAATAAAATGGACTTACCCCAAGCTGATCCTGACACCGTGAAGCTTGAAATCGAAGAAATTATCGGCATTGAGGCCCAGGACGCCTGCCCCGTTAGCGCGAAAACTGGTCTAGGTATTGAGGACGCTCTTGAGTACTTGATAAAAAACATACCCGCGCCTGAGGGCGATCGGGCAGCGCCCTTGCAAGCGTTAATTATCGATTCATGGTTTGATAACTATCTCGGTGTCGTTTCTTTGGTGCGAGTAACCCAGGGAACTTTACGTAAGCGCGATAAATTCATTGTTAAATCCAGCGGTAAACAGCACCAGGCCGACATGGTGGGTGTTTTTACGCCACGAAGGACCGAAACCGGAAGTTTAGCAGCAGGAGAGGTTGGCTTTATTGTTGCCGGTATTAAGGACATTAAAGGTGCGCCGGTAGGAGACAGCATAATTTCTGTTGCTCACCCAGACACGCCGGCATTACCGGGTTTTAAAAAAGCGAAGCCCCAAGTTTACGCAGGCATATTTACGGTCTCTTCCGATGATTATGAAGACTTTCGGGATGCGCTGGGGAAGCTCACTCTCAACGATGCGTCGTTGTTTTATGAGCCCGAAACCTCTGATGCATTGGGCTTTGGATTTCGCTGCGGTTTCTTGGGTATGCTCCATATGGAGATCATTCAGGAACGGTTAGAGCGTGAGTACGATCTGGATTTGATCACCACGGCGCCTACTGTGATCTATGAGATTGTCAGAAAAGACGACAGTGTCATTAACGTTGATAACCCCTCTAAATTACCGGATGTCGGTGAAATTCAGGAAATGCGAGAGCCCATCGCTCGTTGCACCATCCTGACGCCCCAGGAATTTCTAGGTAATATCATCACGTTATGCATTGATAAACGTGGCTCGCAAGTGGATCTGCAATATCTAGGGAAGCAGGTGCAGCTTATCTACGATATCCCCATGGCTGAAGTTGTCCTTGATTTTTTTGATCGCTTAAAGTCGGTCAGTCGTGGATACGCCTCTCTTGATTATGGTTTTCACTGTTTTCAAGCAGCCCCACTTTCTAGGCTCGACGTGCTGATCAATGGCGATAGAGTTGATGCCCTTGCTGTCATTGTTCATCGAGATCATATTCAAGGCCGTGGTCGAGTGTTAACCGAAAAAATGAAAGAGCTTATTCCACGACAGATGTTCGATGTCGCGATTCAGGCAGCAGTTGGTGGGAAAATTGTAGCTAGGCAAACTGTTAAAGCCCTTAGAAAAAATGTCACTGCTAAGTGTTATGGTGGTGATGCTACCCGTAAGAAAAAGCTGTTAGAAAAGCAAAAGGCCGGTAAAAAACGAATGAAGCAGGTAGGCAACGTAGAAATTCCTCAATCGGCATTTTTGGCGGTCCTGCAAGTTGATAGCTGAATAATATGAGTGCCTAGGAGCAGTTGTGAATATCGATTTTCCGTTAGTTCTTTTAATACTGGTATCGGGCAGCGGTCTCATTTGGGCGCTAGATGCACTTTTCGCGGCGGGGCCACGACGAGCCAGAATTGCAGATCTTCAAAGTCGATATCCGAAATGGGATCAGAGCGAGTCGGGTGACGCAAAAAAATACCGAACGTCTTTTGCAGAAACGGCTTCAGAACCGGTAATCGTTGAATACGCGCGTTCATTTTTTCCACTGTTAGCCTTTGTTTTTGTTCTTAGATCCTTCCTGTTCGAACCCTTTCAGATTCCCTCGTCTTCTATGGTGCCAACCCTTGAAGTCGGAGATTTTATTTTGGTGAATAAGTTTAATTACGGCCTCAGACTGCCTGTGGCGCGGTCGCAAGTAGTGCCAATTGGTAAGCCGGAACGCGGCGACGTCATGGTTTTCTTTCCGCCACATCAGAACGAAACCTATTACATCAAGCGGGTAATCGGTATTCCCGGTGATCGGATCGAGTATCAGGGTAAAGCCATCACGGTCAACGGTGAGCCCATCCCCCGAGAATGGCTGGCCACGGTTCCTGAAGGCCGGTCACGCTATAAGGTTGGCCTTGAGTCAGTGGGAACAGATCGCTACCTTATGCAGGTGGACCAAAAACGGCCTTCCAGGGACTTTTCGGTTACGGTAAAAGCCGGGCACTACTTTATGATGGGTGATAATCGCGATAACTCTAGCGATAGCCGGGTATGGGGTCAGGTGCCAGAGCGCGATATTGTTGGTCAGGCCGTGGCTATTTGGATGCATTGGGAATCGTTATTTTCGATTCCCTCTTTTGGCCGCGTGGGATCGATTGACTAAACCTTGGGGGTAATAATGGATAGATTGCTCACAGTCAGAAGGCATCAGGGTGGCTTTACTTTTTGGACGCTACTTGTGTACCTGCTGGTTTTTGGTGGCGTATTAGTACTTGCGCTGCGAATTGCGCCATCCTATGTGGAATATTTGACGGTAAAGGATATTGTTGAACGAAGTGTCGAGGAGTTTGATCCCCAAACCCAGAGCGCAACGGAGATCCGAGTCCGTATACGTAAGTTGCTCCAAACCTCGCAGGTTTATGTCATTGATGCTGACGATATCGAAATTTATCGTGAGCGACGTAAAATTGTTATTGATGCCAATTACGAAGTTCGCTTTCCACTCTTTTGGATCGTCGATGGCGTGATGAACTTTGATGATTTGATCTTTAAAGTGGATGGGAATTGAGCCCGTCTACCCAGACACCTCAGTTGCTGAGTCTGCAAACTCGTCTCGGTTACCGCTTTCAGGACCTCCAAATTCTCAAACTTGCACTCACTCATCGCAGTGCGGGCCGCAGTAATAATGAGCGACTTGAATTCCTGGGCGATTCTTTCGTGAATCACGTGATTGCTCAGCGATTGTATGAGCAGTTTCCAAAGGCGAGCGAAGGGCAGCTGACGCGGCTTCGTTCAAGGCTTGTGCGCGGCACGTTTTTAGCGACGCTGGGCGAAAAATATGCCTTGGGTGAGTGTCTGACACTTGGGGTGGGCGAGCGCAAAAGTGGTGGTCGACACCGAACCAGTATTCTTGCTGACACTGTAGAGGCTGTTGCCGGTGCGCTCTTATTGGATGCCGGCTATGAGACTGCGGCTCCTGTCATTTTGAATTGGTTTTCCGATGCCCTGTTAGAGCTTCAAGTGGACGGAGATAAAGATAGTAAAACGCTGCTTCAGGAATGGTTGCAGGCGCGGAGTTTGCCGTTGCCCTCTTACGATTTGGTAGGTGTGGAAGGACCAGATCACGCACAAGAGTTTGAGGTGCTTTGCCAAATTGACGGGCACAAAACGGGATTTTCGGGTCGAGGCTCGAGCCGTCGTAGTGCAGAGCAGCAGGCTGCGTCGGTGGCCATGGGGGAGTTGAGTAATGACTGATAAAGGTCAGCGCTGCGGTTACGCGGCTATTGTAGGCCGGCCTAACGTCGGGAAATCCACGTTGCTGAATTATGCTTTGGGCCAAAAAATCAGTATCACTTCGCGGAAACCTCAAACGACCCGACACCAAGTTATGGGGATTTACACGGACGGTGGCGATCAGGTGGTATTTGTCGATACCCCTGGCATGCATTTAGAGCAGGGCAAAGCGATTAACCGCTATATGAATCGTGCCGCAAGCAGCGCCCTAGCCGATGTTGATTTAGTGCTTTTTGTCGTCGATAGAAACCGATGGACCACTGAGGACGATTTGGTGCTCGAGGCGTTGCGTCACACTGAAACCCCCGTAGCTCTGGTGATCAATAAAATTGATCGTCTCGAGGATCAAGGGGTCTTGCTACCCTGGACAGAATCAATTCGCGCAAAATACGGTTTCGACGCTGTATTTCCGATTTCAGCACTTCGACAAGCTAACTTGCCATCCCTGATGACCTATATCCGCGATAAAATGCCTGCGGGTATCCATTTTTTCCCAGAGGACCAGGTTACCAATCGCTCGGAGCGGTTTCTTGCGGCTGAATTAATTCGCGAGAAAATAGTTCGGCAACTTGGTGATGAGATGCCTTACACCACAGCAGTAGAAATCGAGAGTTTTAAGGTTGACGGTAAATTACTGCGGATAGATGCGCTGATCTACGTTGAGCGTCAAGGCCAAAAAAAAATCGTTATTGGCGAAGGAGGAAGTCGGTTGCGGTCAATTGGCACCGAGGCTAGAAAAGACATGGAAATGGCGTTTTCTTGCAAGGTTATGCTCAAGCTGTGGGTGAAGGTGAAGTCAGGTTGGTCTGATGATGAACGTGCCCTGAAAAGTTTGGGATTTGAGGATGGCATCTGAACCATGGCCAGTGAGTTGGAGCCGGCATGGTTATTACATCGGCGAAACTATGGCGATGGCGGGTTTCTGGTTGATCTATTGGGCCTCAATTCAGGGCGTATCTCTGCGGTAGTAAGAGGTGCGCGACGCAAAGCGAGAGGAGGAAGTCACTCGGGTGTCCTGCAGCCTTTCATTCCGCTGTTAGTGGCCACTAGTGGGCGTGGTGAACTAAAGACGCTGAATCGCCTCGAAGTGGCAAGCGTTGGTATCGAATTATCCGGAGAGCGAATTTTTAGTGGTTTTTATCTCAATGAGTTGTTGGTTCGGTTATTGCCAAAGTTTATCAGCTGTCCAACGCTGTTTGCGCTGTATGGTGGAACTATTGATGCGCTGACTCTCACAGAAGCCGAGTTGGATTTACGAAAATTTGAACTGATCTTGCTCGACGAGTTGGGATACGGACTCCGCTTTGATACCGACGCCTATGATGATGCCGTTGATGCCGCTAAATCTTATTTTTATGATCCGACCAAGGGATTTTTGCCTCAGGCTGTTAGTTTTGATAATGACACTACAACAGCGGGGTGGCTGCGAGGTGCTCAGCTGCTGAATATGGCGGATTGGTTATTTAATGGAGATGGGCTGGAGGCGTCGAATCAACAGCCCCTTAAAGAGTTGACGCGCAGAGCCTTGCAATTACAGCTCGGTGATAGGCCGCTCAAGAGTCGAGAGCTATTTAAGGCCTTCAAATGGGGCGAGGAGCCCTCGGGAGATTCGGGGCGAAACGTAATCTCATGACCGGTTATCTGTTTTGGCGAAATAGACTGAAAAGGAGGTTGTATGGACTCTTCTGAAAGTCGTTATCCCACCATCGAGAGTACTGTGGGTGAAACGCCACTCGTGCGTTTGCAGAGGTTGGCGCATGGCTCCAGAAATCACGTGCTGTGCAAGCTTGAGGGTAATAATCCGGCGGGTTCTGTGAAGGATAGACCCGCTCTCAGCATGATCGTGGAGGCTGAAGCTAGAGGTGATATTGCGCCTGGAGATACTCTGATTGAGGCCACTAGCGGCAACACGGGTATTGCTTTGGCCATGGCTGCCGCGATACGCGGGTACCGCTTACGCCTAATTATGCCTGCCCATATGAGTTCGGAGCGCAAGTTGGCTATGGCAGCTTATGGGGCCGAGCTTATTCAAGTCAGTCGCGAGGAAGGAATGGAGGGGGCGCGGGATTTAGCGGAGGCAATGCAAGCCCGTGGTGATGGCATTGTTCTTAACCAGTTTGGAAATTTTGATAACCCGTTAGCTCACTATCGTGGAACTGGACCTGAAATCTGGCGCCAGACCCGAGGCGAGGTGACGCACTTCATCAGTTCAATGGGCACCACAGGAACCATCATGGGGGTATCGGCCTTCTTGAAAGAGCAAAACCCTGCTATCCAGATTATTGGCTTGCAGCCACAAGATGGCGCTCAAATTCCCGGCATAAGACGTTGGTCGGAGGCATATCGACCCGCTATTTTTCAATCGGCTAAGGTTGATAGAACCATCGACATCTCTCAAAGGGAGTCGGAACTTATGATGAGACGCCTGGCCACAGAGGAGGGTATCTTCGCTGGGGTATCCTCGGGCGGGTCAGTCAGTGCGGCGCTGCAGGTGAATGAAGAAGTTGAAGGGGCGACCATCGTGGCGATCGTTTGTGATCGTGGCGATCGCTATCTTTCAACGGGTGTGTACGGAAGTTAAGGGCCCTTTGTCATGGTGCAAGTCAGAGCTTTACTTGAAACTGCAAGTTTAAATCAGGAGAGTTTTGCAAATTGGTTAGCTGGCCTTGCAACACCTCTGGATGACTTTGATCAACAACGTCTGATTGATGCTTTTGAGCTTTTGCGCGAGCAAAATCCGGAACAGTCTCAGAGTACGATGGATTGGGCTGGCGCTGCTGATGTGCTGTCTGTGGGTCTTGAAACCGTGCAAATTCTTGCTGATCTGAGGCTTGGTCCAGACGCTTTAATCGCTGGCTTTCTGTACCGATCGGTACGACAGCAAGTCATATCTATAGATAGCCTTAGGCAGCGCTTTGGTGACAAAGTCGCGAGCCTTCTCGATGGTGTCTTACGCATGGCGGCGGTGAGTGACCTCACCGGTTCAAGCGATGTTCCGGTTCTGGGGCAGGCTACTGCTCCCAATATCAACATAAGGCGTATGCTGGTAGCTATTGTCGATGATGTCCGTGTCGCTTTGATTAAACTGGCGGAACGCACGGTCGCGATGCGTGTGCTGAAAGGGGCTGATGAATATCGTCAGCAGCGTATCGCCTGGGAGGTTTTTAACGTTTACGCACCGTTAGCGCATCGTCTGGGTGTTGGTCACCTCAAATGGGAGCTGGAGGATCTTTCTTTCCGCTATACCAACAAGGAGGCCTATCACAGGATTGCCAGCCTGCTTGATGGCCGGCGTCAGGATCGAGACAGCTTTATCGCCAGGGTTAACGCCCAATTAACAACAACCTTGACCGAAGCTGGGCTGTCCTTTGAGATTACAGGCCGAGCAAAACACATCTATAGCATTTGGCGAAAAATGCAGCGCAAGGGCATCGGCTTTTCACAGGTGCACGATATTCGAGCATTGCGAATTCTTGTCGATGACGTTGCCGCTTGTTATCAGACTCTGGGTATCGTTCACGGCACTTGGCGAAACATACCGAATGAGTTTGATGACTACATCGCCAGTCCCAAAGAAAATGGTTATCGGTCGCTACACACCGCGGTTATTGGGCCAGAGGGTAAAATTTTAGAGGTGCAAATCCGTACTGAAGAAATGCATGAGGAGGCCGAATTAGGCGTCTGTGCCCACTGGCGCTATAAGGCGACGGATGCTCACGGTTCGGGCCCTGATACCTATGAAGAAAAACTCAGCTGGCTTAGGCAAGTCCTCGAATGGCACGAGACGGTGGGTGACGAGGAGGTGACTGCTGAGCAGTTCACTTTCCATTCAGCCCAAGATCGCGTTTACGTTTTTACCCCTAAAGGTGATGTCGTGAGTTTGGCTCAAGGCGCCACTCCTCTGGATTTTGCCTATCATGTTCACACTGAAGTGGGGCATCGTTGCAGGGGAGCTCGTGTGAACGGCAGTTTGGTGCCGTTGACCTATATTTTGGGTACGGGGGAACGCGTGGAAATATTGACTGCAAATACCGTGCAACCCCGCAGGGACTGGTTGTCGTCATCCTCTGGTTTTTTACGGACGGCACGTGCCCGTAATTGCGTGCAGCAATGGTTTAAGTCCCAAAATCGTGACGAAAACGTGGCGGCAGGGCGCGAACTGGTAGAACGAGAATGTGCTCGATTGGCACTGACTTCTCTCGACTATAAAGCTATGTCTAGGGCGCTTAGTCTGAATACCGTTGATGATATGTTTGCTGCGGTTGGGTCGGGTGATCTCACCTCAAAACAGGTGCTACGGGTCGCTAAAACCATTACCCACTCCGACAGCGAACAACACCCTGAGTGGGCTATTCATCAAGAGCGGCCTGCACAAGCCGGCGTGGGTACGGTTGGTGGTGTTGGCAACTTACAGACGCAGTTTGCGGGTTGCTGCATGCCGGTACCGGGTGATGATATCGAGGGTTACATCACGCAATCCCGGGGGGTTACCGTTCACAGAGCCGATTGTGCGCGGCTGCTGACGCTGCATATTGACCACCCGGAGCGCATCATCGCAGTCACTTGGGGTGCTGCTGATGTCGACCTATTTCCTGTCGATATTGAGCTTAAAGCTTATGACAGGCAGGGCCTGTTAGCCGACATTACCTTGGTTCTTGCACAGGCATCCGCCAACGTAACTTCAATCAATACCCAGAGTTATCCGGACGACAATACGGCTGATATGCGCCTGCGTGCTGAAGTATCTTCGATTGACGCCCTTATGGACCTGTTGGCACAGCTGAACCAGCTGGATAATGTGATTTGGGCAAAGAGGGTTGTCTTGGCGTGACGGTTTTAACTAATGCTGCAAACCCTGATCAATTTGAGCTCTCGGACCTCCTGAGGATTATGGAGCGTCTCAGAGATCCGTCGGACGGGTGCCCATGGGATACAAAGCAAACCTTCACGAGTGTCATACCTCATACCCTAGAGGAATGTTACGAGCTGGTAGATGCCATTGAGCAAGGTGATTTGCCTCATGTCGCTGAGGAGTTGGGTGATGTGCTGTTTCAAGTGATTTTCTACAGTGAGTTGGGGCGAGAAGTGGGCGCCTTTGATTTCAATAGTGTTGTTGACGGTATTGCGCGAAAGCTTTTGAGGCGTCATCCGCATGTGTTTGCTGACGGAGCTATCGAGGGTCGGGTATTTGAGTCGGTAACGACTGATACGGTTAAGGCAAATTGGGAGGCGATTAAACGCAGAGAGCGAGGTTCGTCTAAGCAAACCAATACACTCAGCGATGTTCCTAGAGCGCTTCCTGGATTAAGCCGCGCGCAGAAGTTGCAAAAAAAAGCAGCTCAGGTTGGGTTTGATTTTCAGACCCTAGATGCTGTGCTGGGGAAATTAGAGGAAGAGATGTCTGAATTTCAACAAGCCGTCATTGACAATGCTAATGCGGCAATTGAAGAGGAACTGGGAGATCTCATTTTTAGTGCCGTCAATGTTGCTCGTCACCTAGGTTTTGATGCTGAAAATGTGCTGCGACGAGCTAACGAGAAATTCACGACGCGTTTTAATGACATGGAAGCAGCCGCATTGGCAGAAGGTAGTTCTCTCAGCGAGGAGTCGTCCATGCAGCTGGAGGCGCGTTGGCTGTCAGCCAAAAGCAGGGATTAGCGCTTGTAACCGATGCGAAGGCTGTGTACTTTTGGCGCTCCCATTGAGGATAGGGCTTGCGATCGTGGGGCGGTCGTTGAACCGACATTTACGTGTGCATAACAAAAAGGGAAGTCCCCATGCGAATTATTCTGCTAGGTGCGCCTGGCGCAGGAAAGGGTACGCAAGCAAAGTTTCTTTGTGAGCAGTTTGGTGTCCCACAAATTTCTACCGGTGATATGTTGCGGGCCGCTGTCGCAGCAGGCACCGAATTAGGACTACAAGCTAAGAGTGTTATGGATTCTGGCGGATTGGTTTCTGACGAACTGATCATCGGCCTGGTTAAAGATCGACTGCAGCAACCCGACTGCACGGGCGGATGTCTTTTTGATGGCTTCCCGAGAACTATTCCCCAAGCACAGGCGATGGTAGACGCGGATATTAGTGTCGATCACGTGGTAGAAATTGCCGTGGATAATGAAGAGATTGTCGGAAGGCTCAGTGGCCGGCGCGTTCACCCACAAAGCGGGCGTATTTACCATGTCGCGCATAATCCGCCTGAAGTTGATGGTGTTGATGACGTCACGGGCGAAGCTCTTATTCAACGCGATGACGATAAAGAAGAAACCGTTCGTAAGCGCCTTGATGTATATCAACAGCAGACTAGACCGCTGGTTGATTTCTATCAGGAGCTAAAAGGTCCCACTTATCACAAGATTCATGGCGTCGGTAACGTTGAAAATATTTCGGCAGAGATAAAAAAACTTTTGGAGAATTAGTTTTTTTCTTACACCAATACTTGTCATTAAAAATAAACATTGTTAGGTTGCAAACATAACTACTACGACTCAGTTGGAGAACAGCATGGCAGCAGCAAAAAAAGCACCAGCTAAAAAGAAAGCGGCATCTAAAAAAGCACCAGCTAAAAAGAAGGCAGTAGCGAAAAAAGCACCGGCTAAAAAAGCGGTCGCTAAAAAAGCACCTGCTAAAAAAGCAGCTGCAAAAAAAGCGCCTGCCAAGAAAAAAGCAGTAGCTAAGAAGGCGCCTGCCAAGAAAAAAGCAGTAGCTAAGAAGGCGCCTGCTAAGAAAAAGGCAGTAGCCAAGAAGGCGCCTGCTAAGAAAAAGGCAGTAGCCAAGAAGGCGCCTGCTAAGAAAAAGGCAGTAGCCAAGAAGGCGCCTGCTAAGAAAAAGGCAGTAGCTAAGAAGGCGCCTGCTAAGAAAAAGGCAGT
>CALKNZ010000129.1 GCA_938091995.1 uncultured Luminiphilus sp.
CGACTTCGCGATCATGCTCGCGGGTATATGGCCGATTACCGTAAAAACTTTGAATACGATGAAGACGTTGAAAAGTTCCTTGGTGAGCAGCGCTGTGTGGTCGCTATTCCCGAATCGGCAAATTCCTGAATCTTTAGTAAACCTTAAAGAAAGGTGTTTGAGTTGCTTGTGGTAACGCGCAGGTCAGCGCTTGTTGAGGAGCATAGAGACCAGCATTTCTGCATGCCTCTCGACCATCTCGTCTTTACAGGGGTCCACTCCAAACAAAGCTTCACATTCAGCAGCGAATGAGAATATGGTCGAGGTGCTACTGATCATGATGTAGTACCAATGTACAAACGCTTCCCTCGATAAGCCTTCAGTCTCCTGAACCAGCTTTTCCATCTGTTGTGTGGACGGGCGAATATGACGGTCTATCAGATAGCTTAGCCGCCAACTCTCTAGCGTTGCTTCCTGGCTCATTAATCGGCTCAGCCGGGGATTGCGTGCATGAAAGTAAACATAGAAGCGCACAATAAACGCTAGGGCATCCTGACCTGATACCTCTTTCATTATGGCCAGTCGCTGTTCAAATTCAGTTCTCATTTCGCCGAATATGGCATCGGTTGACGCCATCCAGAGATGTTCCTTGTCTCCAAAGTGGTAGGCAAGGACGTTGCGCTTGACGCCAGCACTGGCTTCAAGGTCCCTGACCGATACGGCATCAAAACCCCGCTCCGGGAAAAGTTGTTGCCCCGCCTTGATCAGCCTGTTACGCGTAAGCTCGGTGCGCTCTTGTGGCCGCCTGCGCCGCTTGGTGTCCTGCTCATCCACCTTTACCGTCCCTGACATTCCAACCTCAAAAGTACCTTCCCGAAGACTCAGTATATAGGATGAAAATTCTGCTTTTGCCTCATTTATTGTGTTGACTGCCATAAAAAAAGTATTTAATTTAGTTTATGAGTAGGTTTTAATGTAAAAAAACTACTAATAAGTAAGTTTAACAGCGAGCGATGAGCAGATGAAGCAAAAAAAGACAGCATTGGGGTTGATGGTGGGTTTTGCATTGGTCAACCCGTTAACGGGCAGCACACAGCCACTTCTCGAGGAAGTGGTGGTCACCGCCCAAAAGCGCGAATCAATTTTGGCGGATACGGCTATCGCAATTACTACACTGTCGGGAGAGCAACGGATAGCTCTGGGGATCTATTCGCCCCAGGACGTTGCTAATTTCACGCCCAGCATGTCTTATCAGGAGACCGCCGGCGGTGGTGAGGGTAACCGGGTTTATCTGAGGGGCATTGGCCGAGAGACCAATACCACCGGCACCGAGCCTGGCGTGGGCGTCTACGACAATGGCTTCTACGCCAGCGAAGCCGCGGTACTGTCAGCCCCGGTAGACCTGACTCAGCGTATCGAAGTACTTCGTGGTCCCCAGGGAACGTTGTTTGGCCGCAATACAACCGGCGGCGCTATTAATATGATAACGAAGAAGCCAGGTACTGAGCTTGAACATATTGCCCGTGGCCGCATAGGTAACTATGGTCGGAAAACACTTGCCCTAACCAGCAGTGGCCCGATCAACGATAGTTTCGGGTACCTCGTTCATTACAGCCAGCAGGACGCCGACAGCTTCACCGAAAATGTTTCAGGACCGGATCCTATTGGTACCGATTCCCAACGATTTGAAGCGCAGGTCAGCGTCAATTTCACCGACAGTATTCAGTGGAATATGCGCTATTTCAGCGCGACATTTGACAATGAAACCTTGGAGCGTGCCAAATTGAGTGGGTATCGAAATGAACCCGGCGCACCCTCTAAGCTCGGCGAAATCGTGATAAACCCTGAGTTATTTTCACCCGTGGCTATCGCGCCTGAACAGTCAGATCCGTTCAAGCGCAGTTCCGACTTCCAGGGCTTTGTAGAGGTCGATGATCAGGAGACCTACCAGTCAACACTGACTATTGATCTAAACCGTCTGTCTATTCGCTTACTCAACGGCTATCAAGATTACAGCTGGAACGGCGCTAAGGATTTTGACGGCACGGCCAGCCCTGCGTCATTTGTTGAAACTATTGGCCAAGCCGAAACGACGACCCAGCATGAACTGCAGCTGTTTTCTACCCACGACGGTGGGTTGCAGTGGTTGGTGGGCGCTTTCTATCTAAAAAATGAACTTGATCAGCCCTATGTGCTGACCGATGCCAACAACCCGTTTCTTATTCAAAACATTTCAGGGGCTGCGAATCCAGAGGGTGTGTTTTATGCCCAGCGTGGCGAGCTTGAGGTGGAATCGACCGCCGTTTATGGACAGATTGACTGGGATGTAACCGACCGTCTGAGGCTTTCTGCTGGTCTACGCTACAGTGAAGACGAGAAAGTTGGCGACGAGTCACAGACCATCTTTTATGACTCGGTCCTCGATTTTTGCGGTGAGCAACGCCTCCCTGAGTTGATCGCCAGCGGCGACCCCTATTTCACCCCATCGGGCTGTCCGCGACTGGGTATTTTAGTATCAGACTTGGAGGACAGTCATGAAGAAAAATGGGATTCAACGGATTTTCGCCTGAGTGCATCGTTTGATGTCACTGATCAGGGAATGATCTACGGCACCTTTTCAACAGGCTACAAGCCAGGTGGTTTCCGGCTGGGTGGGCTGCAAGACGACGAAGCGACGCCGGAGAATGAATCCACAGTCGACAATGAAGAGGTTAAAGCGTACGAGGTGGGTTTTAAGGGAACTCTGGGAGAAAACCTCTCCGTTCGTTCGGCCCTGTTCTTTTACGACTACCAGGACATGCAGGTCGAGCTCGACATTCTCGACCCCAACAGCGGCATCGTGACCAGTCGACTGGCCAACGCTCCCGATGTGGACATTTATGGCTTTGAGCTCGAGACCACCTGGGCAGTGAGCGAGGCCTTGCTGCTGCTGGGTAACTATTCGTATCTCAAGTCAGAATACAAGGCCGACTTCTTCGTATCGGACAACAAGTCCAACGAGGTGAGGAACGTTCGTGGCAATGAACTGAATCGCACACCCAACAATAAGTTAAGCCTGTCAGCAATCTATAACCGGCCAATGGCCGGTGGTACAGCTACGGTTAGCGGTAACTACAGTTGGGTGGATACGCAATACGTGACGGTCTTCAATGATGATATTGAAACCATCGATAGTTACCATCAACTGACCGCGCGGGCAGCTTGGCGCCCCGCCAGTGAGCGATTTGAGATTGCCCTTTATGGTTTGAACCTCACGGACGAGGTCAGTTTTGCCAATGATTATTCGGTCAGTGCCCTTGCCGATGGGGTTCGTCGTACCGGTACGCCAATCAACCCTCGAACGTATGGTGTCGAGGTAGCGGTATTTTTCTGATGGCTTTGGCCGGGCTATAAACCCGGCCCACGTTACACGTTCAAAGGCTGAAACAACGGTCGCTTATTAGCAATGCTGTGGCACTGAGGTTGTCGCATTCATAGGGGCCAATACGTCAAATACCGCCACGAGTTGCAACTTGAGCCTGTTATTAAACGAGCCTGTCATTAAGGGAGTTCCATGTTTTCAATAGATCCAGGCGCAACGTACATGATGCCAGCGCACTTTGGCCCCAGATACACAGGGGAGAAGACCAGCGGTTGGTACCATGACGTTACCGTGATGGCTGTGCCCTACAGAACGGATCGCGATAAGTTGGCAGCGCTACTGCCGGCGGGCTTCGAGCTCGCAGACGATGCCATTATTACTGTTTACTACGCCTGCAATAAAAATATCGATTGGCTAGCCGGCCGCGGTTACAACATGGTTGGCGTGAATGCTGCGGCGATCTTCAACGGTGCAGATGAACAGCTCGAAGGGAATTTCACCTTGGTGATTTGGGAAAACCTAACCGATCCCATACTGGTGGGAAGAGAAGTGCAGGGCATTCCCAAGATATACGCAGACATTCCTGACCACGTCATTGATGACGGGCGTTGGCGCTGCAGCGCCAGTCATTTTGGTAGCAGGATTGTCGATTTTGACATAAAAAATCTTGTCGACGTCCCGCCTGCGGATGTGGCTGCAGCAGAATTGGCGAGAGAGAACAAAACACACCCTATGAGCTGGCGGTACCTCCCCGCACCCGGCGGTTACGGTCCTCCGTCAGTGAGCGAACCCATCACCTTTCCATCAGAAAACCTACTCAAGCAGGTCATGGTGGGAGAGGGAATGATGAGTTGGGAAACACTGACCTGGGAGCAGAACCCTACTCAGTTCCACATTGTTAACACACTTGGTGCGCTGCCGGTCATTGAGTATTTGCCGGCGATCGTTACTCAAGGGAGCACGAATTTGGCATTGCCTGAGAACTGGACCCGCACCCTCTTACCGATGCAGCCGCACGCTTAATTCATGGCACTGTATGAGGAAGTTCAGTCCGTATGTTTCGTGGGATCAGGAGCCATGGGCTGCTTTAATGCGCTTGTGGCTGGCGCAGCGGGATTGAATTGTTCAGTCTACGACGCTTCCCAGGCTGCAATGAATTCGCTTCCGGAGCGTTTGCGCGCCATGGGGGGGCACCTTTGTCAGCAAGGCTTTTTTTCCAATGACGACCTGACTAGGGCATTGGATAGAATCACGCCTTTCGATGACCTTCGGGCTGCGATCGCAGGTGCGACGCTGGTCAGTGAATCAGTGCCCGAACAGCCCGACATTAAAAGAGCCGTATTGGCAGAGCTCGACGGCCTGTGTGGGGAGCATGTCATTATTACAACCAATACATCGACACTGCTGCCCTCTGAGCTTGAGGGTGCCCTAGCAAAGCCCGAGCGCTTTGCGGCGCTGCACTCCCACCTCGGGGCGAAGGTGTTTGATATCGTTGGTGGGAGCCGCACGGATCCCCAGCTGCTTGAGCAGTTGGAAGCTTATGTCAGGTGTTTGGGGGGTTATCCCTTACTTCTGTCGAAGGAAAATCCTGGCTACGTGATCAACTCAATACTGGGGCCCTTGCTGACGGCTTCGTTGCTTCTAATGACAGAGAAAGTGGTGTCTGCTGAGGTGATTGATCGAGCGTGGATGCGCAGCCAGTCTGTAGCGATAGGCCCGGTAGGGCTCATGGATCTGTTTGGACTGGATGTGATTTTTGACAGTTGGCAGCGACCGGGAAGGCGTAATCACCCCTTGCGTCCTCGTATCCTCGCCCAACTTGCCCCGCTTATTGAAAGCAACGCGTTGGGGATAAAGTCTGGACAGGGGTTCTACAATTATCCAGCCCCCTCCTATGCACAGGCGGATTTTTTGGTGGGAACGACAAACGATAAAACGATAGAAAGCTGCCTAATAGCAGTTTTCCTCACTCACGCACTAGCGCTAGAAGTCAACGGGGTCACTGAGGCCTGGAAGGTAGACGAGGCTTGGACGTTATCCTTTGGCTCTTCCGAAGGCCCCTTTGCACAGCTTCAAGCGCTGGGTATACCCGCCCTGAAGAAATACCAGGATGAGGCTCTCCATAGAGGATTACTTGATGGCGACGTGCTCAGTCTGGTCAGTGAGCATCTCACAGCCACGGCCTCTCCAAACTGAAAACTGATTAGATACTGCAGGTGATATTACCGCACTTGCCAAGGTTTTTAGCTCGAGCCCGAGCGTGTTAAGAGCAGCCGCTGTGCTTGAAACACCAAAATATCAGTGCTCGAGGCGCCATATGATCTGCAGCTGATCTACACCCTGAGATATCGCTTTAGCAATCGAGCCCGGGCAGAAAGAGTTGGGCATGGACGAAAAAAAATGACGATAAACGCCGCGAACAACTATCAACCGCTACCACTGCGCGCCCAAATTCTGCATGGTGTGGGGGCTGTGGCCTATGGCATCAAAGACAACGGCTTTGCCTATTTTCTGCTGCTCTTTTACAGCACGGTTATAGGCCTTGAGTCTGCTTTAGTGGGCACGGCACTCTTGATTGCCATGGTGCTCGATGCAATCAGTGACCCAGTGATAGGCTACTGGTCGGACCGGACGCGTTCCCGCTGGGGTCGGCGTCATCCGTTTATGTATGCATCGGCATTTCCCGTTGCTGTTTGTTATGCCCTCCTATGGAGTCCGCCCGACTGGAGTAGCCAAGGGTTATTTTTATATCTGCTGGTTATGGCAGTTCTTATCAGGACACTGATCACCCTGTTTGAAACGCCCAGTTCGTCGTTGTTGCCGGAGCTGACGCTTGACTATGACGAGCGCACCGCCGTGCAGTCATGGCGATTGTTTTTTGCCTGGACGGGTGGCACGGCACTCGCGGTAATTATGTTTGGATTCCTCTTGGTGCCAACGGCATCACAACCCATCGGTACTCTCAATCGTGACGGCTATGAAATCTATGGCTGGCTGGCAGCCGGCCTTATGTTTTTGTCGATTATGATCTCAACCTTGGGAACTCAAAAATACGTTCGCTATTTTGGTCCTGAACAAGCGCCTACCCGGGGTTCATTGGCAGGGGCTTTTGGGGAGATCAAAGAGACTCTTTTCGACAAAAATTTCTTCGCCCTGATTTTATCCAGTATTTCCGGATCTGTGGCCACCGGGCTTACCGCGGCTCTGTCATTTCTGATGCTCACTTATTTCTGGCAGTTTTCTTCGCTGCAGATTTTTTATTGGACGGCCTTGGTCGTGGTGTCAGCTGTTTTGGGTATGCTCATTGCTCCAAGGGTTGCAAGGTTGCTGGGGAAGAGACGCGCCGTATTGGTTCTCGGCGTGCTGGCCTTTACCATCCAGCCCCTCCCTGTGTTGCTTCGGTTGTTAGATGTCCTGCCGGCAAATGGCGATCCAAGTCTGTTCCCGATTATCGTAACCATCAATACGCTGGATCTTGGGCTGATCATAGCGATGCAGGCGGTTTCGGGCTCCATGGTTGCAGACTTGGTTGAGCAAGCTCAGGTGACGACAGGGCGCCGCAGTGAGGGCGTGTTCTTTGCGGCCATGACTTTTGTTCGCAAAACCAATCAGGGGTTGGGGGTATTTTTTGCGGGATTGATGCTGCAATGGGTCGACTTTCCGGAGGGTTCTGCCCCCAGTGAGGTCAGTCCTGATGTGCTTTGGAATCTAGGGGCAACGCTTATTCCCAGCCAGTGTATTTTGTGGGCGTTAATGCTGTGGGCGCTGTTTTATTACCGTATTGATCGTGAACGTCATCAGGCCAATCTTGCGCAGTTGCAGCGGTAGTCGTATCGAAAATGGACCATCGCTGGGAGGCACTTTGCGCTGTTGCGGGGCAGGCTAAGACAGCAGCATCCGGGCAGCACCGCGACAGACGGAGATAATTTGCTCTTTTTAACGCATAAAAAAAGGGACCCGTTGAGGTCCCTTTGTACAGTTTGCCTGTAGATCAGGCGGGTAACTTGCTACCTCGTCATACCGTAACGGCGTTGCCCCGGAAGATTTTCGAGAGGTACCGGCTTTCCTTTGGCGATGGAGCAGGCACAGAGCACTGCATGACTGCTGCCACAAGTCGGTCCATTTCCTCAGAAAGCTCCTGATCATTAGAAGGCTCCTCGGTGTGTGCTCTTCGGGTGAGTTGTACCTGGTTCACCGCTGGAACCGTCGGTAGGCGCTCGCCCTCTACACCTAGGGTCACGGTGAATGCATGCAGCGAATTTTTCACGAATAGTGCCAGGGCAAACTCCTCTCGTGTTGACGCCAAAGAGGTTTCAGGCGTGAGCAATACGATTTGGCAGCTGGGGATTAGAGCGGCAATTCGTGCACTGCGAAAATGATGAGTCAGCTGCTGATTAACAAGTTGCCTAAATTGCTCATCAGATAACACGCGATCCCAATCGCCTCCTCGCTCTCCTGCCAGAGCGTTAAGAGGAAGGCGTTCGAATGGACTGCTGACAACAATATTGAATCCGCCCTCATGTCGAAGTAGGTTATCTAATGCACCTTCAATATTGTCACCAATGCAACGGACAACGATGCTTTCTGTCGTATCACATTCAAGGGCATGGTGAAGTGTGGTTTTAGTTTCTTCAGAACGGGTTAATACCCAGAGCTTATCGACTCCGTTAGCTTTGAAGCCCTTGGCAACTTCAGTAATTTCGTTGCGCATGCAATCGCCTAAAATAACCACGCGTTTGCCATTGAGCCGTGCCAAATCTTTTTCGCTTGGTGAGAGCAGTAACTCCCCTTCTGTCACTGATCGGTCGAACTTTAGACCGCCGGAAGGATGGAAAGTCTCGCCGCTGACGATTTCATCGGCAAGGTGGAACACGGTGGATAAGCCCACTTGTTCGTCTGTTGGCATCTTATGCAGATGCAGCCGGTTCAGAATACCCGACTCGATCTGCGTTGCCGATTTCTTGCAGGCGTCTTTGTCAAAGAACGGTGAGGGCGCATCGACGAAAGAGCCCAAAAACTCGTCTTTGTCTTCGTCTGTGAAAATGCTCGCGTTGACCAGACGTTCTACCAGCTTTACGGCCATGCCCATGTGCAACAAGCACTGGCTAGAGCTGCCTGTTCCACCAGAATCCTTGACCTGTGTATAAAGGCGGCTGAGTACTGAAGGTAGATTATGCGAAGGTAGTACTTCAACAGCATTGGCAGAGAGCTTCCTGATCTCCTCGACCGGGTAGCCATCAGCGACAGCAGATATAATGGCGGCATGGACTTGGTTGAGCCGCTTATTTTCCAAAACTAATCTTCCGCGACGATCAAACAACCCCGGAGCATCGCCCAACCCGCGCAGTCGTGCACCATCAACCGGGCCGGGAGCCAGCGCGTTGATCTGAATTTCAGGTCCAAGGTGACGCGACAAAATTTCGGCAAGCACCCGTTGTCCTGCTTTTGAAACGGCATAATCAGCTCGGTTAGGGTAGGCAACGGCTACGTACTTCTCGCCCCCAAAATAACTGGAGACATTCAGTATCGATCCCCGACCTTTATCTTTCATCAGTGGTCCGAACTTGCGAATGAGCGAGTAGTTAGAGATTAGGTTCGCTTCCATAGTGCGGTTCCAATCTTTCAAGGTCATATCCACAACCATTTCTTCAGCACCAGAAATTCCGGCGTTGTTGATCAGGAAGTCGACTTGGCCGAAAAGATCGACGGCATGCCGATGTAACTTGTCTAGGGCGTCTGGATCGCCAACGTCGATGTTGGCGAGAGTATGAATCCTAGTGTCAGCCGCGGGATAACCGATACCCCGAAGCTCTTCGACAATTTCGGCTCGCGCCTCGAGAAGTTTGCTCTCGCTGCGAGCACTCAAGAGCACCCGCGCGCCGGCGATCGCAAGGTAACGCCCTAGTTGCAAACCTATGCCGAGACTACCACCGGTGATAACTGCGGTTTTACCCTTATGCAAGCCCGGTAGAACGCGCATTAGCGATGTGGGCATAGCCCCTTTACCAGTGGCGCGTTTGATGTTCTTGGGGATCCACAGGTTGATCGGATCCATTTGGCGTACGCGGTTGGTGAGTGTCGCAGCCCAGTCTGCGGCAAAGGGCAGCGCGTCCCTGTCCTCAGTGTCATAGCGTACCAACTGGTTGGGTTGGACTGACCAGGAAAGCTCTCCCGCGGCTTTCAGCGTCTCATCCTCGTGACGCCAGCCTCGAATTAGGGCCTCATTTGAAGCACGGATGACGTCGTTGAGTAAATTCCCGTGTCCATCACTTGCGTTGGTGACATAGGTAATTGCGGGGGGATCACACTTTCCAAACCAGCGACTGAGGTTCGTGGCTAGTGTCGACGCGAAGGCAACCGGTGCGACGACCTCGTCCTTCACAAAGTTCTCGACATCTTCATCAGAAGCCGTGCAGATCGAATAGCCATATTGTCCATTCTTCTTCTGTGGGAGAACGATGACCCCATCGAGCCGACCGAAGTGATCGTCTATAAATTGCATGGTCCGATCTACGGATTCTCTGCGCAGAGGATCCAAGTGTGAAAGCTGAACGGATTCTAGCTCTCGAGCTTGAATAATGGATCGTGCGTGGCCTACTGCCTCAAGATCTCTAAATGCCAGCAAAACTCTTGCGCCACTTTCGGTATGCCGCTCAGAAAAAGTCACTGCCTCTTCGTAATCCGAGCCGCCCAGTATTAATACAATATGATCTGACAAATCTTCCAGACGCTTGTCCGGCCATGACACCAACTGCGAGCGACTCTGCGCGGGTACCTGCATGCCGTTGGTGACCTCAACCGCATGACCTGAGACCGCAGCAGATTCTCCAGAGGCAAGCCAAGTAATCGCAGATGCGACATCTGTAGGTGTTGGATAGCGATATTCGAGTCCCTCCTCGCCATCGCGAGTGGTAATCATAAGATCGCGGAATTCCTTGCCGGTGCTGCCGGGTTCAAGGTTCTGCAGCTCATCCATTCGGGCAAATACGGTGTCGATGCGCTCAGACTCGATAGGCCCAGGGAAAACCGTATTGACGCGGATACCTTGCTCTTCTCCCAGCTCCAGAGCCAGTCCTTTTGACAAGGCATTGAGACCAGACTTGGGTACGACGTAGGGTATGCGACCAAAATAGTGGGTTCTTGAAAAGATGGTCGATACGTTAATAATTGAGGCACCCACTGACATGTGGGGGGCTGCGGCACGGGCCATATTCCAGGGAGCGCCCAGCAGGTTCATGGCCGAGTCGAACATTGTTTGGTCCGATCCGGCAGTTTTCATTTCGACATCTGAAAAGGGGATATCACGCAGCGTGTATTTAGGTCCAGCAGCACCGGCGTTGTTGACCAAAACATCAATCGTGCCAAATGCGTCGACGGTTGCCGCGACAATCTGACGACACACCTCGGGGTCGGCGCAATCACCCACCATAACCACCATATTTTCGCGGGCAAAACCGTCGTCACATAGCGAGTCAACAAATTCCTCTAACTTGCTGATGTCGCGTCCCGTCATCATAACTCGTGCGCCTTCGCGCAACAGTTGTCGGGTAATGAATCGACCAATGGATCCGGCAGCGCCGGTCAGGATGATTGATTTGTTTTCCAATCGCTGTCCTGTAGTTGATTGACTGACAATGTTATCGCCGAATTGCACAAAATCGTTCATCGGAGTGCTCCTGCTGAGCCGGTTTCTACTTGAGTTATTTGCTCACCTCGCTCTGCGGCATCTCGTAATGCCCAGGCTCGATAAAGCTCGTCTTTAGTTTTTAGGCCTTCTCGTGGCAAGGCATGTACGGCAACGTAATTGGCCCCTTTATGGCGGTTCTCCCACATGGCTTGGTGGGCTTCTGGAAGCTCCTCCATAGTGACCGGTGTGGGAGGAAGAACTGCTAGCAGTCCAGCCGCTATCTGTTCCTGCATTTCAGCAAACTCCCGTGAGGTGTTGAGGTGTGTGCCTCGAATCTCTGCAGTGGGCATCAGTATGCGGCGCTGACGCGTCCAGACTTGTGGCGCGTAAAAGCTAAAACACTGTCCGTCAAGATCCTCGGCATAAACAACTCGACCTGTGTTGGGCTTTACCAATGCAGAGGCAAGGGCCAGGCCGTCGCGCCCACGTCGCTCAAAGACAATGTCGGGCAGGCCACGCTTGTCCAAGGTATTTCTCAGCGCTGGAGCAATCGCCGAGCCGATAGGCTTGAGGGTTTTATCAGAGAATTCTCTAACAGCCTCACGGAAGGCCAGTGACTCTGTAAAGGGGTCTGGCATGCCGGGAAACGGTCCCGGTGGCATGAAGTCATCACCTAAGCGTTTTGCGATTTCCTCTATGCTGACCACGCCCCGTACTCTAGGGCCGAAACCTAAAGAGCTCACGAACTCGCGTTGTGCAATGGTGTCGACCAGAACTGCAACTTGGCCGCCGTTTTGGCAGGCCACCTCAATCGCCTCAATCGCCACGTTGTCAACAATGCCGTCCTCTGCCCCAGGACCATAAACAATCAGAATGGTTTGCCCGGGCCGCATGCCGGCTCGGCGAAACATGGTGGCGGGCGAAGAGACGCCGGGCTTACCCAAAAATGTAAAGCGATAGCCCGAGGATGCCCCATAAAACGCGAGTACGCCGTTATTTCCAAGTAATTGAAAGGTTCTGGGGAAGGCGTTTTCTCCAGCATGAGACACCGCGTAATCAATGTTACCGCCAACTGCGGCTTCAGCTGCAGCAACAAACGGTAGGCCAGCTTCGTGCCACGCTTGCCACTGTGTTGGGTCATCTGGCACAGCGGTGAAAATGTCTTCCCAGCGACTGTCTTTACGATTGATGGAGGCTCCCCCAGCTGCCGTAACTCGAGTCGCGCGTTGGTCACTAGACACCATGCCCAGACAAGATAGACCGCTGGCGGTTGCGCTTCTCAGACAGTCATAACCGGTGCCTGTCGACGCGCCCTCAACGAAAAGTCGCTTTCCAGCTTCAATATTTAATGTGGTGAATAAGGCTCGCTGAATAGTGCCCATGGTAAGGCCATAGGATCCGGCTTCCTCGAAAGTCAGTGAGCTCAGCTTAGGATGTAATTGTGGCCCTTGAACCGCTAAAAATTGACCGTGACAGCCGTCGTTACGCTCGTACCCCTGAATGCGGAAATCTGCTGCCATGGGATCTAATCCCTGATCGGGGGACATCAATTCGCTCTGGCCAGAATAAACGGTGACCAAGTCGCCCACCGACAACCGTCCCTCAGAAACCAATTCGGCACCGAGGGATACCACCAAGCCAACACCACCGGATCCGGTGACTTGAACGTCAGATTCTCGAGCGTCAAAAGGTGAAACAGGAATGCCGGTGATCGCCCAGATGTCATTAAAATTAACTTCCGATGCAAGCACGTAAATCAATGCTTCCGCAGCTTCAGGCTCCGGGGTTGGGTAAACTAATTTACGTTCAGCGACATTGGGGTCGCCGTGCTCCGGTGCGCCATCGAGATTCGATCTTGCGACCCCCCAGCCATACTGGTGACTTGGTATGGGCGTTACACCGGGGAAAAAACTCGCGCCTACCGGCAAGAGATTCCCCGAGGATTCGAGCTCACCTAGCTGCGCCTCGCTTGGATAGGGTGGTACGGCCTTTGGTTGACAGGGCAGGGGTGCACTACGTTTTTCAAGAAACGCGGTGATTCCTGCGGGTCCTGAGGCAGGGTCACAAACCGATTCAGCAAATAAACGGGCCTCGGCATCGAGACCTGCAGTAACACCTTGCTCTAAACCGGTAAAGGTGGCCTCAAGAATGCGTCGAGCAACATGCTCGCGCCCGCCAGCGGCCAGCTGCTCAAGGGCCGCAATAACCTCGGGGTGGTCTTTGATGTTGCTGTCAGGGACTAGCGTCTCCTCACGTTGAGCGAGCAGTGTCTTATGTCGTTCCAAAACGCTGGAAATTTGGCTGTTGCCTGCAAAATGTTCGCGTAAACGAGACATCGCACGATTGAGGGCAGACTCACTGCCAACGGGCACGACCTCGTCGACTAGACCGATGCGTTGGGCCCAGTCAGAGTCGATGGGGCGGCCCCGGAGCATGATACCCAGTGCGCTGGCAACACCCTCGTCACCCTGGCGGTCCTGCAACTTGCGTGTTAACCGCTGCGTGCCGCCATAACCTGGCAGCAGGTTAAGGTTAACCTCGGGCTGCCCGAACGTGGCGTGATCAGCTGCAATCACGTAAGCGCAGGACAAAAGCAGTTCATTGCCTCCGCCTAATGCAGGACCATTGATAGCAGCAACTACCGGCATATCAAGACTTTCGATAGCGGCAAAAGCAGCCTGGGCGGCATGGGGTGGCGTTAGTGCAGAAGCCGTGTCTCCAACCTCGCCAATTTTCAGCAGCTCTTTGACGTCGGCGCCTGCGACGAAAGTGCCGCGTGCTCCCGTTACCACTAAGGCGTCAATCTCGCTTTGATGCTTGATTTGATGAATGACAGTGTGGAGCTCATCAAGCGCTCGCTCATTGAGTGCGTTTACTGGCGGGTTAGTTATAGACAGTAAAGCGACCGTGTGGCTCTCAGTAAGGCGGTGAATTTCGAGTCTGATGTAACGCCAGGTTTGAACAATCTGACGAGCTTGAGCGAGGGCGCCATGATCGCGCCACTGGCTTATGGCGTCTCTGATAACGTCGACGACCTCTGGGTTTTTCAGCGTTGAGATATCGCCCAATGGCGCGTCAAGAAGCAGTCCTCGCAAGGTTCGGCGCATATATTTGCCCGATCGCGTTTCGGGAAATGCGGGTACCACCAAAAAGTCTGAGGGAACTGCAGTGGCGCCTTTTTCACTGCGCACTAGACCCTGCAGGCGGCTAAAGTCATCGTCGTTTAGCTTACGACCGGGAGCCGCGACCAAGAAGGCCACTGGGGTCTCGCCTTTTTCATCGTGGGGTGCACCGACAACGACCACGTTACCGAGGGGTGAATCCTCCCTAAGGGTTTTGTCTCGCAAAATGGCACCTTCGATCTCTTCGGTGCCAATGCGGTGGCCGGAGACGTTGATGACATCATCGGAGCGACCATGCAGGGTGAATCCTCCGTCTTCGTGACGTCGGGCGTAGTCTCCCTGAGTATAGCTGTAGCCCTCACTCCAGCGATCGAAATAGACAGACTTGAACCGCTCTAGATCGCCGCACCAAGCCTCGCTGCCGAAGTGCTCTTTGTCGCCCCAAAGGGTATGTGCCAAATAGGGATAAGGGCTAGTGATTACTAACTCACCCTTCTCTCCGACCTCGGCTTCTCGCCATTGAGATACCGCGCCTTCACCCTCAGATTCTGCAACTCTAACTTGAGCTTGAACCCAGGGGAGTGCCCAGGTTTTTGCGTCAGGTTGAAGATTTTTGTAGCCACCGGAATGGCAAGAAAAAACGATGCCACCGTGCTCGGTCGCCCAATAGGAGTTGATGTAGTGGGAGCAAATATTGTCCATGGCAAACTGCTGTACCGCTGGGGATACCGGTTCGGCGCAGAATGTCCCGGTGCGCAGTGAGCTCATGTCAAAAGCAGCCATATCCCGGGCATTTGCCGGGTCCGTCATCACCGCCTTTAAAAAGGTTGAGCCTGCTTTAAAGAGTGTAACGCCATACCGCTCAATGGTTGCAGCGAAGCGACCCGCATTGGGGAATAGCGGCGAGCCCTCACAAACAACCGTGGTCATGCCCATAGAAAGCGGGGCAGCAATTAGGTAAGACTGGCCTGTGATCCAGCCGGGGTCACCCACGACGTACATGACGTCCTCGGGTGTACCTTTGAACACCGCATGCATTGAGTGGGTGACACCTGCCAGCCAAGCCCCATGGGTGTGTACAACTCCTTTAGGTTTCCCCGTAGAGCCCGAGGTATAAATGATAAAAAGAGGCCAGTTGGCTTCTACGGGAACGACGGCTTGTAAGCGGTGTAAGGTCGCCTGAAACTCGGTGTCGCTCAGGGTTGCGAAATAAGCGAAATCCTCTGCGTCACACTCGCTGAGAAACTCTGCCTTGGCGGTTGCCACCAAATCATCAGAGTACGCATCCCGCTCGTATTCAATCACTTCCTGGCCGGTATATCGGGCGACTACGACCTTGCTGATATCGTGGCCAACCTGAGACAAGGCGATGGCCACCTCGGTGCGAAGCTTGGCACTGGTTTCTGGGGTGATGTCTGCCATTTGTGCCAAGATACCGCCTAGTTCGCGCATTATGTCAGCACGTTCAAGGGTGATCTCTCCGGCCAGCGCTGTGCCTACGGCTTCCAGCAGCCCTTGGCTATCGGCCATCTCGGGGTAGTTGGCGAGGGTGGCAGACAAAGCTTCCAGTGCGGCTTCTCTGGGCACGTAATTGTCGAGTGCGGGGTCGGTGTACTGACTCTTAAAAGGTACGGCTTCGGCATTTCTGTAGCCGCCGTCGGCCGTGATAACAACTTTAGCGCCGGCGTCATGCAGGCGATCTGACAGGGTCTTTGCAGAAAAGCCGCCAAACACGGGGGTATAAATAATGCCTAGCCGTTGTGCCGCAAGAATGTAAAAGATTTGCTCAGGAATATTCGGCATGTTTAAAGCGATGCGGTCGCCGGTTTTTAATCCTAAGTTGTTAAGTACCCGGGCCCGAATCACGACTTCTAGCAGCAGGTCGCGGTAACAGAACTGTTGCTCGGTGACGGGGCCGCCACGGCCGCCATTTTTTGAGGGATCCCAACGATCCCCCTCAAAGATCAGCGCTTTATTGGCACCTCGGCCTTGTAAAATATGGCGGTCAATCTCATTGAAAGAGGCGTTGGTCTGGCCACCGACAAACCAGCGCAGGTAGGGTGTCTGGCTCTCATCAAGGACAGTGCTCCAAGGATTCTCGGCTTTTGTTAGTGCCCCTGATGCCACGGGTTCGCCGGTATCTGCAGCAAATCCCGCCCAACATTGCGCCGCCAAGTCAAAATTAATCCACTGCTCGGCCTGAGCATCAAACCAATGAATGTTGCGTCGAGCGACGTCACCAAAAAAGTCCTGCGGTGATTCATTGATCAAACGGCGGAGGGCATCCTCCCCCGCCTGTGAGCCCAATTGCTCCCAAGCGACTCCTGCAGTCATGTGAAATTCTCCCTGTGAAGCGCTCAAGGCTTCGTTCAAAAGAGGGCATCACCGCGATCCGGCGATGCCGATTTCAGAGTTGTGATACCGCCAACATTTCTAATTTTTATGGGCAAGCGAGCCTAAAC
>CALKNZ010000130.1 GCA_938091995.1 uncultured Luminiphilus sp.
GCGCGATGGCGAGCAAAAAACTCATCGTCAAAAATCTCGCACATACGTCGGTGGGCGACTTCGGTCTGAACCGGGTCATAGGCAATGCTATCTCGGTGCAGTTGATTGGCCAGCCTGTAGTGTTCGAAGGCGTTGTCATACTGTTTCTGGTCTTCAAAGGCCTTGCCGATTGAGAAAGCAAAGTGCACCCGGCAGTCTATGGGCAGCTTGTCATTGGCTAAGCGCGTCTGCATATTCTCAATCTCGCTATCGTTAAAGCGAAACGTTTTCAGGTTGGAGAGGCTGTAATAGGTCTCGCCAAAATTGGGCCTGAGCTCAATAGCTTGTCGGTAGGCTTCAATACCCCCTTCTTGGTCCCCCACTGTTTTAAGCACGTGTCCAAGGCCAATGTGCGCCCCCGGTATTTTGGGATCGAGGGTGACCGCAGTGCGGTAGGCATCAACCGCGTCTTCAGGTCTGGCCGCCATGGCCAAAGCCGCGCCGTGATAATAATGGGTGAGGGCATTATTGGGCTCGATACTGACAGCATTCTCCAGTATCGATACCGCTTCTTCGTAATGGTGCAGCTCTTTTAGCACGGTAGCGAGGTCGTGCCAGGCGGCAACGAAGCGAGGTTTGGTCTGGGTAATGCGCTCAAGAATCACGCGAGCATCTTCAAAACATTTCGCCATGATGGCGATTCTTGCCAGCAATAATGCCGCGTTCACGTTATCGGGATTTTCCCGGACTAGGGCTTGGGTGAGCTTTTCCGACTCCCTAAATTTACCGGCAATGAATAAACGGGTCGCCTCTTCTAACTTGGCTTGCACCGGGGACATTGACGCGGCCTGCTTGAGAACTGCATCAGCCTCTTGAAGTCGGCCAAGCTTTTGGTAGGCGCCACCCAGTTTGCTCAATAAAGGGGCGTTAGGTGGACGCAATTCTCTTGCCCGTTCGAGATGATTTAGGGCTTCCTCAGGGCGGTTGAGATTCAAAAGTACGGTACCCAAGTCTTCCTGAGCTTTGGCATTGCCCGGTGTCGTGCGCACCGCACGGGTTAACAACTCTTCGGCTTCCTCTAGCTTATTACTCTCAGCGAGAATCCAACCCAAGAGGGCAACAAAATTGATGTCACCCGGATTTTGCTCCAGGGCTTGACGGCACAGGGCTTCTGCCTCCTGCCGGGCACCGCCTTTGACGAGCTCGACCGCGCGGTCAAAAATACGTTTTGGATGTGGCGAAACCATGGTGTTACGAACTCCTGAACGGCGGATTGGTGCTGAGGGTAGTGTGCCAGATTTCTTGCTCAGCAGCATGATCTACAGTTGCTATACGATCATGTCAGTGCCAGAGTGACCATGATCTGAATCACTGTACTTTGCCGAGGATAAGCGTTAATGGCTGCGACCGAGAGTTCAATAGCTAGTCAAAACCCCTTTGATAACCGAGGCTCATTTGTACTGAGCCTTTATATGACGTTGGTGGGTTATAGCGTTCTTGTGGCTTTACCGGCTATTAACAGTGCTTGGGTGGACCAGTTGGGCTTTAGCGACGTTGAGGTTAATCGGGTCGCTTCCTCAGATCTTTTGGGTCTATTTTTGGGTTCGGTGGCAGTGAGCTTTCTGATTCGATTCGTGAATCGGCAACATTTGATTTACGCAGGGATTGCCATCGCTATCGCGGCTAATTGGCTGTGCATTTACTTTACCGACTATTCCGCGATGCTGGTTTTGAGGGCACTGGCAGGTTTCGGTGCTGGGCTCTACACCGCTGTAGCTGTCGCCGGTATGGGTGCCCGGTCGAAGCCTCGAGAAGCCTTTAATTGGATGCTGTTGGCCTTTGCTTTTTCGCAGTTCATTGAGTTGCAGCTGATTCCCCATTTGAGCATGACCGGTATTTATGGGTTCTTTATCGCCACCTACGTTGTAACACTGCCTTTTGTGAGTTTGATGCCGTCTCAGAAGCCGGCAAAACCCGAGGTTACTCTGACCAGTGCAGGGCAGCGCCCCGGTGCTCTGGCGTGGGTTGGTATTTTTGCGATCGTTGTGGCTTACATCAATATTGGCGCTTATTGGTCGAATATTGAGCTCGCGGCGGAGGCTGGGGGGCTCGATGGTGATTGGGCTGCTCAGGTGATTTCCTGGAGCGTTTTATTGTCGTTCATGGGCTGTTTTGGCGCGATGTATGTTTTGCGGCACTTTGATCATGATCGGCCCGTTCTCGTGACCTTCGTGCTGATGGTCATTGCCGTGGGGTTGCTTGCCGTTGATATCTCTGCCGGATTTTTTATCTTCAGCGTGGCAATGTTCAATTTTCTTTGGATATTTATCGACGTCTACCAAATGGGGGGAGTCTCTGCCGCAGATCGAACAGGCAGTGCCGCGGCTTTTATTCCGGGTGCTCAGGGACTGGGCCAAATGCTGGGACCCCTTGCCGCCTCATTTTTGTTGGAGCAGGGGATTGGCTTTGATGGTATTTTCGTTCTCTGTGCTGGCGCCTCAGCCACCGCTTTGCTGATTTATACGCTGAGCTATTTATCCACGCGGACTCATGCTGCCGAATCGACTCAGTAGGAAACCGATGGCGGGTGACTTTTTGAAGCTCTGGTCCCGGTGTCGGTGACGCGGCGCGGTTTGTTCAGGGTGGCGCTTGATCCCAGCGCACGATTTGACCGCCTTTCATGACAAACTGTGGATCCTCAAGCAACGAAAGGTCAGTAAGCGGATTGCCTGTAACGGCGATAAGATCAGCCCATCGACCCCTCTGCACCGAGCCTACTTGCTCGCTCCATTCCAGCATGTCAGCAGCCACAGACGTAGCGGCTTTAATTGCAGCCATGGGTGATAAGCCCGCTTCAGTGAGTACGGCAATCTCACGAGCATAGGCTCGAGGGTCAATGTTATAACCACCCAGATCTGAGCCCACTACGACTTTAACCCCTGCTCGATGAGCCTGGCCTATTAAGCTCAGCCACTCGTCGCGGTAATTGAGATACACGTCATCGTTTTTGTCTTGCGCCAGCAATTTGTCAGTGCCGGCGTAATAATCGCCCACATATATAGTGGGCACTAAAAATGTACCGTGTTCTACCATCAGCTTTATAGAGTGATCGTCTAGATACGTGCCGTGTTCTATAGAGCGCACACCGGCTTTAATGGCTTGATTGATGCCGGCATTCGCATGGGCATGGGCGGCCACGGGTACGCCGTGGCGGCTAGCCTCTGCGACCGCCTCAGCGAGTTCGTCGGGACTAAAGGCCACGTTTTTAGGGTCGTCACCGACCGAGTGAAAGGCCCCGGTCACCAAAATTTTGATCCAGTCAGACCCAAATTTAATTTCGCGCCTTACGGCGCGACGCACTTCCATCGGACCATCGACGATATAGCCGTCGCTGATCATGGCCTGCTCGGGGGAGAGGTAATTTATATCGCCGCCGCCTCCGGTAATGGATAAATAGTGGCCAGCACCGGTGATGCGAGGGGCCTGATGCACACCCTCACTGACTGCTCGTGCGATATCTTGATTGCCGAAGAAGGTATCGGCATCTCCCATCACTCGTACGGTTGTCCATCCGTGTTGCAGCATCCCCTGCAGAGCCGCTAAACCGAGAAGCGTTTTGTAAGCAGAGGAGCCTGATAAATGGGCATTCTGATAATTATCGCCATAAATAAGGGGGTGTTCGTGCCCATTGATGAGGCCTGGCATTAGAGTTTGCCCCGGTAAAGCGATTTGTCTGACGTCTTGGGGCAGCATGTCGACGTCAACCACATCCACAATGTATTCACCTTCAATCAGAATGGCCCGCCCACTTTGGGCTTGTTCATTCAATCCGTCGATCAAAGCATCGGGTACTAAGGCCAAGCGTTCGGCCAGAGCCGTTGGGGTAAGGACCAGCAAAAGCAGGGAAAAGAGAATAGAACGTTGCACGGTAACTCCTTGGTTGCTAGTGGGTGCTGTGGGGCACCTTAATTTTTATCGTCGCCTGTAATGACCCTTGGTAGCCACCTAATTTGATCGTCACTAAACTTGATCGTCACTAAAATAGTCGCCATCATCACCCACTCACTCGAAATCATTGGTGACCATGGACATCGGCGTACCCATAAAAGACCTAGGGTCTTATAACATTGACCCTCTGCGCGACAAAATACTGTCTTTGCCAGAGGAGGCCTGGGCTGGAAACGAGTTTCGTCAATTAGAGTATGAGGTACACGCCCACACCCAGTCGGTTGTACTGGTATTCACAGACGGACACGGCTGGCCCAATATCGAGGTGTCTAAAGAAGTGGGGTGGGATTTGCTCGCCGAAGAGGCCGTACCCCTAATGCACCAAATCTTGGAGGATCATTATCCTCCCGGTGGCACGATTATTCGGGCCATGGCCGCAAGGTTACAGGCCAATGGGGTTATTAAGCCCCACAATGACAAACACCCGTCCTTCCACCACGGGCATCGCATTCATATTCCGATATCCAGCAACCCCAGGGTGCGCTTTATGATTGATGGGCGTCCACAGCGTATGCAGATCGGCAGTGTCTATGAGATTAACAATCAGAAGCAGCACAGCGTGATGAACAAGGGTAGCGAGGGCCGGATTAATTTTATTTTTGACTACGTTCCGCCTGAAAATATCAGCCGTTAATCTGAGCTTTTGCAAAATTTTTTAACCGCCAGACCGTCCGTGTGTACGCCCTATGGACCTCACTCGTAGTCCTGGGAGAGGAGCGGTTTTACACAGATGACGTGGGCGACAGCCTTGAAGCGCTAATGAAGGTGTTTTGGAAAGGCCTGCTGTAAATAAGCCCTAGCGACATCTTTGCCTCTGGCTTTGGTCAGTACTCGCGGTGCTACCAGGAGGCTAAGCCACAGGCCATCAATCAATGCTAAATAGCCCGTCGCCAACTGTTGGGGGTCTCGATCGGGATACTGACCTTCGCTGATGATGGCTGCAAACAGCTCCTCGACTTTTTGCATCGACAGGCGGTCGCTGCTGGAACAAATTTTTTGATAAATTGGACGGGCACTGGCCTCGCCGTAGTAGGCAAACCAAACGGCCATTTTTTGCCGCTGCGTGACGCCATGGCTCAGCTGGAAATCAAGCAGGCTTTCCAGTGTTTCCGCTAATGATCCGTCTGGCGATCGGTTTTTGGGCGTTAGAATGGCCAGTAACCCGTCGTTATATTCGCGGGTGACGTGGCGCAAGGTTTCAGCGAGCAGATTTTCTTTGCTCTGAAAATGCAAATTGGCAATGCCAAGGCTGAGCCCCGCTTCACGAGTGACCAGTTGCATAGTAGTGGCGGACAGCCCATGTTGTGCAATGCAGCGAATGGTCGCTTCAATTAACTGTAATCGCCGTTCTGAGCGTGAGCGCATTTGCCGAGGTTTTTTCTCGGCTTGCGTGGTTGTTGTGGGCGGTGAGGTCGATGTCACTAAAAATTATATCGGGTGGCCAGATTCAGTTTTATCGTACCAAGACTGAGTCAAATGGCAATTAGTAAATGAACGTTCATTCATAGTGGACGACTAAAGGCGAGCGTGGCAGACTTCACGTACTGAACTGGAAGACGGAGAATGCCTTGAACCAGTACGACGCTATTGTTATTGGTGCCGGCCACAATGGCCTGACCAATGGCGCCTATCTCGCGAAAGCGGGGCTCAAGGTTGCCGTATTAGAGCGCAATCCCTACATCGGTGGCGCTACGGTAAGTCGCGAACTGCATAAGGGTTGGTATTACTCCAACTGCTCTTATGTCGCCAGCTTGCTGCGACCCGAGATCACCCGGGATCTTGAACTGCCTCGCCACGGATTGCAGGTCGTTCCCTTTGGGGGCGGCGCTACTTTTATGCAAAATGGCGATCACCTTGGCAGCTACAGTGATCACGATCGTCACTATCGCGAGATTGCACGCCACTCCAAACGCGACGCCAACGCTTACGATCGTTACGTGGCGGATACCAGTCGTCAAACTAAGTTAATTCGTCCTTATTTGCTGAAAACTGCGCCCGATCCCACCTCATTGAAGCTTCGGGATTTGCGTGACCTAATCGAATTTGCCAAGTCGTTTACTTCAATGGGCGAGGAGGGCTTGCTCGATACCATCAAGTTTTGGACGGCTAGCGTTGGCGATTATCTCAACGAGTATTTTGAAACGGATGTACTCAAGGCGCACCTGGCTGGCAGTGGCATTATTGGCACGGCTCTGGGCGTGTATTCCCCTGGTACCGCCTATGTGTTGTTACACCATTACATGGGTGATGTTGACGGTAACGTCGGCGCCTGGGGCTTTGCCCGCGGAGGTATGGGCGCAGTTGCCGATGCCCTGTCGAAGGCCTTTCTTTCCTATGGGGGGGAGATCATTTGTGACGCCAACGTCGACGAAATCATTGTTCGTGGCGGTCAGGCCAAGGGTGTTGCGCTGAAGGATGGCACTGAGTATCACGCCGATATCGTCGTCTCTAACCTCGATCCCAAGCGTACGTTCCTCGACATTATCAATCCCAAAGATTTGCCTGACGACGTCATTCAGAAGGCCCAAAACTTCAAGATTAGAGGCTCTTCGGGCAAACTCAATATTGCCCTCGATGGCTTACCCATCTTTGATGGTCTCGATCCTCGAAGCAAACTCATGGCGGGAGACCTGCACTTCAGTGACTCACTGGAGCGCCAGGAGCGCGCTTATGACGACTGGAAAAACGGTACTTGGTCTAAGGATCCTTATCTAGACATGATGATTCCGTCACTGACGGATCCCACGATGGCCCCACCCGGTAAACACATGATGTCGGTTTTTGTGCAGTACGCACCTCCGAAGGTCGAGGGACGTGATTGGACTGACGAAGATAAAGACGGGTTTGAAAAGTCGGTAATTGATCAAATCGCCAAATACAGCCCCAATTTCCGAGACCTTATTCTTCACTGCGAAACGCGCACGCCGCGGGAAATTGAGGCGGAAGTGGGTCTTACCGAAGGCAATATTTTCATGGGTGAACTGACCTTCGATCAGTTGCTATTTAACCGGCCCTTCCCGGGGTATGCCCAATACCGCGGTCCTATTAAAGGTATGTACATGTGCAGTTCCGGAACTCACCCGGGAGGTGGCGTGATGGCTGCACCCGGCGCCAATGCGGCTCGGGAAATCCTAATGGACCTCAAGCGACCCAATACCGTGCCTGGAGGATATGCTGATGACTGATTATGACGCGATCATCATAGGTGCAGGCCATAACGGATTGATCTGTGGGTCTTATTTGGCGAAGGCGGGTCAGCGCGTTCTTATTTTAGACGCACGTGACCAACCCGGCGGCTGTGCCAGCACCCGGGAAGTCGCGCCCGGCTTTCGCATGTCCGACTGTGCGCAGTGGTTGTATCAGCTTGACGACGCCATTGTTCGAGATCTAGGGCTTGAAGCCGCAGGCTTGAAGGTGGGCGCTCAAAAACGCACCGTGGCGCTGCAGGCCGATGGAGATCATTTGAGTATCGACGGCGACTTCCTTCGGGGTGCCGGTATTGGTACCAAAGACCAGGCTGCTTTTCAGGCCTTTCGTAAGCAGATGGATGTTTTTGGCAAGCTCATGCTGAAACTATATCGCGGCCGCGCGCCCAAGCTGGTAGACGCCAACTGGCCTGACCGCCTTACCCTAATGAAGCTGGGTTTGGGTCTCAAGCTCATGGGCAAGACCAACATGCAGGACCTCATGCGCATTGTGTTGATCAATATCTACGATGTGATGAATGAAAATTTCGATCATGAGGGCCTCAAGGCTGCCTTGGCTTTAGATGCGATTACTGGCACCAACATGGGGCCGCGTTCGCCCAACACCGTTTACACCTATCTACATCGCGCGCTGGGCAACCAGCTGCAATCTAAGGGTGTTGTCCAGGTTATGGGCGGTATGGGTGCTCTTGGCGATGCGCTGCAAAAGGTTGCGGAGACTCACGGCGCGACCGTTCGCTTAGGCAGCACCGTGCAGGCGATCGTGAAAGAGGGCGATCGTGTTTGCGGGGTCACTTTGTCTGATGGCACGACGCTGCGGGCCAAGGCGGTGATCTCTAGCGCTGATCCGACTACGACCTTCCGTGATCTATTGGGCTACCAGCGCCTTGAAACGGGAACAGCCCGTCGCGCGGCCCAATACCGGACGCGAAGCGGCACGGCCAAGCTCCACCTTGCGTTGTCAGATTTGCCGGCGTTTTCGGGGCTTGATACCGCAGCCTTG